>JBQCEK010000480.1:0-4461 GCA_051960335.1 Sphingomonas sp. | reverse complement strand
ATCGCCGCGACCGCCAGCACCGCGATCACCGATTGTTCGACGGTCAGCGATCCGGCGAGGATGGTGCCAAGCAGGATCGAGAGGTAGGTGCCGGCTTCGATCAGGCCGGTACCGCCCAGCACATGCGCGCTATCCAGATGCTGCGGCAGGATCGCGTATTTGATCGGCCCGAAAAAGGTGGAATGGACGCCGAGCAGGAGCACCGCGCCGAGCATCAGCGCCAGCCCGAGGTGCGTATGTTCGCCGCGAGCGAGCAGCAAGCCAGCGCCGCCCACCACCATGATTCCGATTTCCGCGGTTTTCACCCAGCGGATGATCTTGGCCTTGTCGAAGGTATCGGCGAGTTGGCCGGAAAGCGCGGACAGGAAAAAGAACGGGAGGATCGAGAGGCCCGTCGCCAGCGCGTTGAAGTTCGATTCGACGCGCGCGTCATTGAAGATGTGATAGGTGGCGAACAACACCATCGCCTGCTTGAACAGGTTGTCGTTGAACGCTCCCAGGAATTGCGTGACGAACAGCGGAAGAAAGCGGCGCTCCTTGAGCAAGCCGAGCGCACCGATCATGGCCGGAAAAGGTCCTCCGCGTGGCCGAACAATGGCTCCGGCATAGCCCAGCCGAAGCCGGTCCGGCAAATCCTTATGCGGGCAGGCTTTCGCCGCGTCGAAGGTCTCGTTACAGCATAGGTCGATGCTGACGCTGCCAAACCTTCTCACCTTGTCGCGGATCGTCGCGGTGCCGCTGCTTGCGTGGTTGTTGTGGTGGCCAAGCTGGCATGCGGGCTATGCCCTTGGCTTTGCGCTCTACTGCCTGATGGGCATCACCGATTATTTCGACGGCTATGTCGCGCGGGCGCGCGGGACGGTCTCGAAGCTCGGCATTTTTCTGGATCCGATCGCCGACAAGATCATGGTGGCCGCCGTCATTCTGCTGCTGGTCGGCACGCGCGACGGCGCGCCGGCGGTGATCGGCGGGGTGAACCAGATCGCCGCGCTCGTCATCCTCATCCGCGAGATCGCGGTTTCGGGATTGCGCGAATTCCTGGGCGGCATTCAGGTGTCGGTGCCGGTTTCCCGGCTCGCCAAATGGAAGACCGCGCTCCAACTCACCGCCCTCGGCGCATTGATTCTGGCCGGCGCGCTGCCGATCTGGCCGTGGATCGATGGCATCGGCCTGGCCGCGCTGTGGGCCGCAGCGGTGCTGACGGTGATCACCGGCTGGGATTATTTGCGGGTCGGCCTGAAGCATATGGATTGACCGGCGGTGGCGATCGAGATGCTCTATTTCGCCTGGGTGCGCGAAGCGATCGGCATCGGCCAGGAACAGATCGATCCGCCGCCCGAGGTAAGCGACGTGAACGGACTGATCGACTGGCTGATGCAGCGCGGAGACGGCTATGCGCGCGCGCTGGCCGATCGAGGCCGATTGCGCGCGGCGATCGATCAGCGCTTCGTCATGCTCGATGCGCCCCTCGGCGATGCCCGCGAAATCGCGCTCTTTCCGCCGGTGACGGGGGGATGATCCATGTTCGCGTCACCGCCGATCCGATCGATCCGGCGGCATTGCTCGCGGCGGTGCCGGATGCGGGCGCGATCGCGACCTTCATCGGCCAAGTGCGCAGCGACGACGGCGTCACCGAACTCGCGTTAGAACATTATCCCGGCGCAACCGAACGCGCCCTCGAAGCGGTGGCGGACATGGCGGTTTCGCGCTGGTCGCTCGATCATGCGGCGATCGTCCACCGCATCGGCGCGATGACGCCAGGGGACGCGATCGTGTTCGTCGCGGCCACAGCCGCTCACCGCCAGGCGGCGCTCGACGCGTGCGCCTTCATGATCGATCGGCTGAAAACCGATGCGCCGTTCTGGAAACGGGAGCGGCGCGGCGCGGAGGCGCGCTGGGTGGAGCCGCGCGGCGGCGATCATGCCGCCGCCGCGCGCTGGGATCAGGAACCGCTCGCGTCGTCCTGAGCCGGGGCTGCCCCGTCGGCGGCATTGTCCGGCGTAGCGGGGGTTGTCGCGGCGGGCGCAGGCGGCTGCGCCATCATCTTCGGCGAAAGGACGCCGTTGATATATTCGACCACACCGTTCGAGGCATCGGTCGATGCCTTGGCGACGAACGCCTTGTTGCCCAGGGCGTCGGTCAGCTGGATCGCGCTGGTGCCCGCCATCGTCAGCGTCAGCGGCTGGCCGTCGAGCGTGTTGAGCGTCAGCGTGCCGCCCGACGCCTTGAGCTGCTTGAGCAGATCGTCGGTCGTATATTTACCTGAAACAACGTGATATTTCAGGATCTGCGTGGCGCTCGACACATTTGCGGGCTTCATCAGCTCATCGACGGTGCCGGGCGCGAGCCGGCCGAACGCCGCATCATCGGGGGCAAACACCGTGATCGGGCCGGGGCCGGAAAGGACCGCGCCGAGGTTGGCCGCCTGCACGAGCTTGACCAGCGTGGTGTGATCGGTCGCCGATTGAAGCGTCTGCGCAACCGTGCCGGTTGCCGCAGGGGTCGGCTGGACCGGAATCGGCGCCGACGGCGTCGTAGTCTGGCCGGCCGGCGCCGGCGTGGTCTGCGCGAGCGCAGGAACCGCGATCAGCGCAGCTGAGGAAAGTACGGCAAAGGTAATCGGCAGTCGCATTGGTTTCTCCTGATACATGCAGTTCAACTATGTTTTCGTCACGCCATCATGTCAAAGACGCCCTGTCATCTCCCTGAACCAGCTGATCGGTGCAGAGATTGGCCATGATCAGGCAAGATTCGGGATCATGACGCCGTTGACGACATGGATGATGCCGTTGGACTGTGGCACATCGCTCGCCTCGATATAGCTCTTGTTGCCGTTCACGTCGGTCAAGGTGATGATCGTTCCGCTGAGCGTTGCTGTTAGCTGGCCGCCCTCGACCGTCGTCAGGACGGTGGTGCCGCCGCCCGCCGCGATGCGATCGCGCAACTGCTTGCTCGAGAGCGAGCCGGCGATGACGTGATATTGCAGCAGCTTGACGAGCGACGCCTTGTTTTCGGGCTTGAGCAGCGTGTCCACGGTCCCCGGCGCGAGACGGCCGAAGGCGTCGTTGGTCGGTGCGAATACGGTGTAGGGGCCGGGCCCGGAAAGCATCGTCGAGAGATCGGCGGCTTGGAGGGCCTTCACGAAGATGGTGAGGTTCGGCGCCTTGGCCGCGTTGGTGACGATGTCCGCCGCCGGATCGATCGTGGCGCCGCCGAGCGTGGGCGCCCGGCTGGTGGCCGCATGTTTGGCCGGCATCGGCGCGCTGGCGCTGGCGTCGGGCTCTTCCCGATTGGAGGTCGCGCACCCGGCAAGGGCGACGGCGCCGATCAGGGCGATCAGCGGGGCTTTGGCGATCCGACGGGTCATTATCGAGCGTCTCCAGTGGGGTTTGACCTTGGCGCCTCTTACATACGGTCGAGCGCCCGATTGGTTTCGATTCGTTTGCGAAAGGAGCCTATCGCGTTTCGGAGAGCACCTCTGCCAGCAAGCGGAAATCCTTTTCGCGCGGGCTGGCGCGGCGCCACACCAGCGCGATCGTGCGCGACGGGTGATCCGCCTCCAGCGGGCGCGCGGTGACCCGGGTATGATCGAGAATGCCGGCCTTGAGCGCCATTTCCGGCAGCATCGTCACGCCCAGGCCGTTATCCACCATCTGCACGATCGGGGGGAGCGACGTGCCGCGCATCGGCGCCGCGGCGCGCAGCTCGGGGCGATTGCAGGCGGCAAGCGCGTGGTCTTTCAGGCAATGCCCGTCCTCAAGCAGCAGCAGCCGCGTTTCATCGATATCGGTTGCCTGGATCGTCGGCGGGGCGGCCTGTTCGTCGTTTTCGGGGAAGGCGACGAACAGCCGGTCCTCGAATAACGGCTGCGTCGTCACGTCGCCGCACGCATAGGGAAGCGCGAGCAGCACGCAATCGGCGCGGCCGTTGTGGAGCCCTTCGCAAGCGGCGGCGCTGGGCTCCTCGCGCAGGAACAGCTTGAGATCGGGATAATCGGCGCGCAATCGCGGCAGGATGCGCGGCAGCAGGAACGGCGCGATCGTCGGGATCACGCTCATCCGCATCTCGCCGGATAGCGGCCGTCCCGCCGCGCGCGCGAGATCGCCGAGCTCTTCCGCCTCGCGCAGCACGCGCCGCGCCTTGTCGGCGATGCGATCACCCAGCGGGGTGAAGCGCACCACCCGGCGCGTCCGTTCGACCAGCACGACGCCAATCAGCGTCTCAAGCTCGCGGATGCCGGCGGAAAGGGTCGATTGAGTGACGAAACACGCTTCGGCGGCGCGGCCGAAATGGCCGTGATCGCGCAGCGCAACGAGATATTGCAGCTGCTTCAGCGTCGGCAGATAGGTGGTCACTGATCGAATATATCGATCAGTTTCCCGATTACAACCGGTTGCCTCATTCAGTGACGAGCCTATATCCACCCTGACAGACGGCGAGTCACGCCGCGCAAGAGAGATG
>JBQCEK010000479.1:0-6590 GCA_051960335.1 Sphingomonas sp. | reverse complement strand
ACCGTTCCCGTTGCCACCACCGTTCCCGCTGCCGCCACCGTTCCCGTTGCCGCCGCCGTTTCCGTTGCCGCCACCGTTTCCGTTGCCCGAGCCGTTGCCGTTGCCCGAACCATTTCCGTGGCCGCTGCCTCCCTTCCCGGGAGCGCCATTGTTTGGTGTATCTGCCGGCGACGACGGCACCTCGGCCGGAGCCGCGGCTGCCGAGGATACGGCGGCGGTCATCGCCGTCGTTCCGGTGACCAGGCCACCGCTGATGTCGCCGATCGATTTCGGCGCCTCGGCGATCGGCATCGAAATGACGACGGGATCCGCCTTGGCGAGTTCCACCGGAACGGTTGATGATTGTGCCGCTGGCTTTTCCGACGCGCCTTCGGTCTGGGCCTCTGCGATGACTGCTGGAGCGGGCGCCTCGGGCTTGGTCAAATCTACGGCGGGTTTGGCCCCGCTCGCGGCAGGAGACGGCGCTGGCGTCGGCGACCGCAGGACCTGGGTCGTCTTGCCCTGGATCGTCATACGGCCGAGATCGGCTGCGCCCACGGTCGCGATCGCGCCGGGGGTCAGCAGCTGGTGCGCGCCGCCATCAACGGTCGCCACCTCGACAGCGCCCTCGACGACCTGGACCGATGCCCCGCTGTCATCGACCGACACACTGAACGTCGTGCCCTTCACGACTGCCGCCAGATAAGGCGTCTGCACCCCGAAATGCGGCGTGGAACCCTTTTCGACGCTGAAGACCGCATTGCCGATCTTCTCGACGATCTGCATCAGGCCGCCGCTTGGCGCCGGGTCGGCGATCTCCAAGCGGCTGTTGGGCGATACGACGGCATATTCGTCGCCATTGACGAGCACCGCGCGGGCGTTCTGGCCCGTCGACACGATGTCGCCAGTCTGCAATTTGCCGCCGCGCGCAGCGGCGTGCGACACGCCAGCATGCACGACCATCACCCCCGACGATGCCTCCGAAATGGTCCAGCCTGACGAGGCCAGCGCCGGCGTGGCGAGACAGGCTCCGCTCAACAGCGCGTATTTCATCAGTCGCATCGTCACAGGTCCTTTGTCGTCAGCGCCCCGGCACGTTGATCGAGGTTAAATATCGTTCTGTGATAGGGATTTGACGTAAAAGATTTGGCAACCACTCGTGGTTAAGCAGGCGGTCACCATGATGTATCGCCGATTACCCCGTTTGTTGCTTGCGCTCAGCGTTGCGAGCCCGTCTTTCGCGCTTGCGCAGAGCCAGAATGCGCCGCAACGGATCGATCCGGGCATTGCTACAAAGGCAGTCGCCGAGCCGGCGCCTGAACAGCCGTTATCGAATCGAACGCAAGTCGAGCTGCCGCCGGCGACCAGCGCGCCGGCGCTTCGCGATAGCATCGTTGCAGGCGCAATTCGCGTCGATGGCGGCGAGGACCTGCCGCCCCAGGAAATGATTGCGGCGATTTCATCCTATATCGGCCACAGGCTTTCATCGGATGACGTCCAGGACTTGCTGACCGCGGTATCCGGGGTGGCGCGAGCGCACGGCTATCTCTTCGCGCACAGCACGATTCCGGCGCAGACGCTCGACGCCGGCGTCCTCCACGTCGCGCTCGACGAGGGGCATATCGACGAAGTCCGGCTCACCGGCGACGCGCGACCGTCGGTCGCGGCGGTCCTGCAGCCTCTCAAAGGCCACGCGCCGAAGCGCGACGAGGTCGAGCGCCGGTTGATGATGGCGGGCGATCTGCCGGGCGTGACGATCGGCAAGGTCAGCTATTCGATCGAGGACGGACACGGGGTGCTGGTCGTTCCGATTACCTATACGCGCGTCACCGGCAGCGCGGCGATCGACAATCGCGGGCTGGATGCGCTCGGCCCCGAACGCGCGCGCCTCACGGCCAACCTCAACGGTTTGTTCGACGACCACGACCAGCTCACCTTTCAGGGCTTGGCTACGCCAATCCAGCCTCACGAACTGATTGCGCTATACGGACGCTACGCGATCCAGCCGACCTCAAGCGGCACCGAGTTCGCCTTATACGGCACCTATGGCGAGACGCATTCGGGCGGTCTCTGGCACGACTTCGACCCGCGCGGCAGCAGCGACAGTATCGGTGTGAGCGCAACCCAGCCGCTTGTCCGCAGCGCCAGATCCAGCATTTGGCTGATGGCTCAGGGCGATCGCATCGCGGTCGATGAATGGTGGAACGGCTCCCTCGTGCGGCGCGATCGCGTCACGACCGTCGGTGGATCGATCAACGGCTATGCGCCGCTCGCTGGCGGCCGGCTGCGCGCCGGGGGCGGCGTCACCCAGGCGATACTCGCATTCGGGGCAACCAGGCGGGACAATCCGCGCGCCTCGCGGTACGACGCAGGGTCGGATTTCACCGTGGTCAGCGCCTGGGCAAATTGGCAGGGTGACCTTACGGGCCCGTTCAGCGCTCGCCTCGCCACGACGAGCCAATTATCGAGCGCGCCCCTTCCGGCCGTCGAGCAATTGACCATCGGCGGCCCGTATTTCGGCCGCGGCTATAATTGGAGCGAACGAACGGGCGACGAAGGCGTGCTGGGCTCTGCTGAGCTGCGCGCAAACCTGTTGAGCCGCAATGTCGGGCTGCTGCGCTGGGCCCAACTCTACACCTTTGGTGACGCTGGGTATGTGCGCAACATAGAGACCGATTTCGGCACCGGCGATCTCTATTCCGCTGGCGCCGGCGCCCGCCTAAATTTCGCGCAGAACCTCAATCTCGAACTCGAGGCTGCTTTCCCAATCAATGCCGACCGGTATGACAGCGGCGATAAGAGCCCGCGCCTGTCGTTCAGCTTGACCAGCAGCTTCTGACTGTTCTCCGAAACGCTATAAACCAGCCAGCCGTGGCGTCTGATCGATCGTCAATAGTCAGATCGGCACACCTAAATTGATGGACCGCTAGGGGCCGAAATTCTATTTACTCTGCCGAAAGCACGGCATCTACAATGTCGACACCGCTAAACCTTGGACTGTAGCGCCGATGCCAGAAGACAGGCTGCTTCAGCTGGCTAAAAGAATGTCGGCTATCGAGGCCATCGGATGAAGAGCTGAATGACCGATTAAGGGCGCATAGCGGAACGGCGGATTCGCGCCCCACTTTTTGCCGTTCAGCAGCAAATCTGCCGATCCTGAAAGCAGCCATTCGTCCATGGGCAGCCCTGATCTCCGTGAACGGCCGGGTGTGGGACAAAGCCGTCATATACCCGCGAGATTCCGAACGGCAGCTCCTGTCAGAAGGAGACGTCCAGCCCGCGGCAAACCAGGTCACGGATCGACAGGAATCGGGCCGATAGTCGGCTTCCGTGCCTCAGGCATAATTGCTGCCCTTGATCTATGCCGCAATGCAGCGTAACCGCCCCAAACCCGTTGGGGAGTAGCTGCCGGCGTTGCCGGGATCGCGTCAACATGATCGAGCCTTTTGAGGGGCTCGTGGTGCGGTCAGCGAGATCATTTCGCCTAGCGAGACCAGCGCATTCCTCGCCGCGCCGGCCGGCTGGAGTGCGCGTCTTGCTGTCCGGCGGAGTTGATCATGACCCCTGGCGCGATTGCCTTGCTTTCGATGAGCATGTCGACCGACGCATTCGCCGCGGCCGTCGGGCGCGGCGCGTCCAGACGCCCCTCGATCGTCAAAGCGATGCGGGCCGGTGCCGTCTTCGGCCTTATCGAATCGCTTACGCCAATCGTCGGCTGGATGCTTGGCGTTCTGGCGGCCAGCTTCGTTCGACAGGTTGACCATTGGATCGCGTTTTCACTGTTGGCGATCGTCGGCGGCAAGATGATTATCGATGCGGTTGCTGCTGATAAGACCGACACAGCGCCGACGCGGTCGGGCCTGACGGCGCTGATCGCAACCGCCATCGGGACAAGCCTCGACGCGGCCGCGATAGGCGTCGGCCTTGCCTTTATCGGAGTCAACATCTGGGTGGTCGCAGCGAGCATCGGTTTCACGACGTTCGTCTTCGCCACGTTCGGCATGCTGATCGGCGGCATGGTCGGCGCACGCTTCGGGCGTTGGGCCGAGATCACCGGCGGCATTGCTCTCATCGGGATTGGCACGACGATCTTGCTCGACCACCTCGGCTATCTCGGATGATATTGTGAAGTCGTGACAGCATTCCTGAAAGTGGAAGGTAACGAGCACGCCAACGGGTCGGGGCCGAAGCAATAATACATCGTAACACCAATTTGATTTTATCTGCGCCCCTCTTTCGCCGCAGGATATTCGGTCCTATTGAAGCGCCCATGGCGCGCGTGGTCGCATTCCTTTTCGGGCTGATGCTCTGTCTCAGCGTTTCAGTCGGCTCGGTGGCTCATGCCGCCGAAGGGCCGATGCCGCTCGAATCGAGCTGCGCGGTCATGTATAGCCATGAGGACGATGGCGGCTCGGGGGATACCGACAAGGCGCTGTCGCAGGGGCATGCGTGTCACGGTCATCATGTCGGTGTCCCGCATTTCGGCGTCGCTGCAGCCGCAACTCCAGAGTTGGTGCGCGTGCTGATCGCGAGCACGGAACGCGCGCTGCCCTCCATCCGCGCGCGAACACCCATCAGACCACCACGAGCCTGACGAGCCGGATTTCTGCCCGGGGACGCTGAGTGTCGCCTGGGATCCGACATCGTCAGGAGATCTTTTCCATGTATCGTATGATCGCCACGACCGCGCTTGCGGTCGTGCTCGCGGCGCCGTCGGTAACGGCGACCGCACAGACCATCGCGCCGGTTGGTCCGCGAGCCGCGTCGCTACCGGGGCCGTTGCCGCGCCAGCTAACGCTCAACCAGGCATTGGTCGAGGCCGAGGCGCGGTCTCCGACCCTTACGGCGGCCCGTGCGGAGGTCAGCGCGGCGGAAGGACGCGTCCGTCAGGCAGGCTTCCGCACCAACCCCGAGTTCACCGTCGAGCTGGAGAATTTCGCCGGCAGCGGCGTGTTGTCCGGCTTCCAAGCGACCGAACTGACGGCGTCGGTCAGCCAGCGCATCGACCTCGCCGGGCATCGCCGCGCGCGGGTGTCGGCAAGCGAGGCACGGCTGTTCGCGGCGCAGCTGCAGCTGGCGATCGCGCGCGCCGATCTAATCCGGCAAGTCCGTAATCGCTTTGCCGAAGGCATCGCGGCACGCGATCTGCTCGCGATCGCAAGAGACAATGTGGCGCGGTCGCAGGAACTGGCGCGGGTCGCCAAGGAGCTCGTCGATGCCGGGCGCGAGCCCCCTTTGAGGGGATTGCGTGCGCAGGCGGCACTCGCACGGACTACGGCGGCGCTGCAATCAGCCGAGGCCGACGAGCGCAATGCGCGTAGCGCGATCGCGGCGCTGCTCGGCAGCAAGGTGCCGCCGGAACAGTTGGTCGGCGATGCTTCGGTGGCGGTGCCGGCGGCGCTCGATGCCGGAGCAACGCTCGACGTCGCGCTGGCGAAAGCCCAGGCCGCGATCGCCCGCGCCGATGTCGAACAGGCGCGCGCCGAGGGGCGGGTCGACCCCTCGGTCGGCGTCGGGGTGCGGCACTTGCGCGAGACCGGCGACGTCGGGCTGGTCGCCAGCGTGTCGATGCCGCTGCCGATCTTCGATCGCAACCAGGGCAACATCGCCGCGGCGCGCTCGGATGTCGCCGCGGCAGATGGGCGGGTGACGGCGGCGACCAACGCGGCGGCGGCGACCATCGCCGATGCCCGCGCCTCGCTCGCGGCGGCCGAAGCGCGGCTGGGCGCGCTCGAACAGAGCGGACTCGCCGAAGCGCGCGAAGCGCTGCGACTGGCCGAACTATCCTATCGCGCGGGCAAAGCGTCGCTGGTCGAGCTGCTCGACGCACAGCAAGCCTACGCTCTCCTCCAATCCGATCTCATCGCGGCGCGCCAGGCGCGTGCCGAGGCCGCTGCCACGCTCGCGCGTGAAGCGGCTGCGCAGTGAAGGACAGGTTTCTTATGAATCGCACATTGCTCGGCACCGTCGCTGGTGCCGCCCTCATCGCCGGCGCAGCCGGATATTTCATCGGCAGTGACAACAATCATCCGCAGCCGGCCAGTGTCTCGGCGCCCGCGACCGAAACCGCCGCGACGCCCGAAAGCATTCCGATGGATGCGGCGCGGATCAAGGCCGCTGAGATCGGCCTCTACAAAGTCGGGGACGGCGGCTTCGGCTCGCAGGTCATCGCCCAGGGCGCGATCGAGGCGCCCCCTTCCGGCCACGCCGTGCTCACAGCCGGCGCCGACGGGCGCGTGACGCGGATCACCAAGCAGATCGGCGACGCCGTCGCGCGTGGCGAGACGATCGCGACGATCGAAAGCCGCGACGCCGCCTCGATCAGCGGATCGTTACGCGCGGCACAGGCCCGCGCGGCGCAGGCCAAGGCGAATTACGCGCGCGAACAGCGGCTCTACGACGCCAAGGTCACTGCGCGCGCCGACCTAGAGGCCGCACGCGCCGACTATCAGGCGGCGGCCGCGCAAGTCGCGAGCGCGAGCGGCGAGGCAGCCGCCGCAGGGGTGAGCGGCAGGTTCGTCTCGGTGCGTTCGCCGATCGCGGGGCGCATCACCGCCGCGCCGGCGGTGCTCGGCAGCTATGTCAGTGCTGCCGACGAGCTGTTCCGCATC
>JBQCEK010000478.1:0-5138 GCA_051960335.1 Sphingomonas sp. | reverse complement strand
CAAGGGCGGCGTCACCCTGCTGCTCGGTCAACCCGCCAGCGCCATCGAGCATGGCGACGGGATATTCCGCGTCGAAATCGGCGGGAGCGAGCACAAGGCCCCGGCGCTCGTGCTCGCCACCGGCGGCCCCTCGATCCCCAAGCTCGGCGCCACCGATTTCGCCTACGCCCTCGCCCGCCGGTTCGGCCTCAAGGTGGTCGAGCCCCGCCCCGCGCTCGTCCCGCTGACTCTTGGCGGCGAGGAAGTGCTGTTCCGCGAGCTCTCGGGCGTTTCGGCCGAGGTGGTCGCTCGCTGCGGCAAAGCCGCGTTTCGCGAGGCGGCGCTGTTCACCCACCGCGGCCTTTCGGGGCCCGCCATCCTGCAAATCTCCTCCTATTGGCGGCGCGGCGAGCAGCTGACGATCGATTTCACGCCGGATGCGCCACGCGACTGGCTGATCAAGGCCAAGCGGACGCGACCGCGCGCCGCCATCAAGAGCGCTCTCGGCGCTCGCCTTCCCGAACGGCTCGCCGATACGCTGGCCGATCGCATCGGCTTCGCCGGCAACCTCGCCGATCTGCCCGATCGTGCGCTGACGGACGCCGCGGCGCGCCTCGCGGGCTGGCCCTTCGCGCCGAACGGCAGCGAAGGATTCGCCAAGGCAGAAGTGACCGCCGGGGGCATATCCACCGAAGGCTTGTCCTCCAAGACGATGGAGGCAACGCATTTGCCCGGCCTCTATGCGATCGGCGAGGCGGTGGACGTCACCGGCTGGCTTGGGGGTTACAACTTCCAATGGGCGTGGGCGAGCGGCTGGGCTGCGGGCCAATCGCTATAGGGAAACGCTCGCATTGCGCGGCCGCGCCCACTTCTATATAGGCCGCGCCATCTCGCCCCGGCCAGCGCGCGTTCTTCAGGCCGCGCCGCCGGGGCCGCTCATTCCAGGGGTATGCGATGGCGCGCCGCCGGCAAATTTACGAAGGCAAGGCCAAGATCCTGTACGAGGGCCCCGAGCCCGGTACGCTGATCCAGTATTTCAAGGACGATGCGACCGCGTTCAACGCCCAGAAGAAGGGCACGATCAGCGGCAAGGGCGTACTCAACAACCGCATCTCCGAGCATGTCTTCACGCTGCTCGCCCAGATTGGCGTGCCGACGCACTTCATCCGCCGTCTCAACATGCGCGAACAACTCATTCGCCAGGTTGAGATCGTGCCGATCGAGGTCGTCGTTCGCAACGTCGCCGCCGGTTCGCTGTCGAAGCGACTGGGGATCGAGGAAGGTACGCAATTGCCGCGCACGATCCTCGAATATTATTACAAGGACGACGCGCTCGGCGATCCGATGATCACCGATGAGCATATCGCCGCGTTCGGCTGGGCCAGCCAAGAGGAGATGCACGACATCGCCGATCTGGCGATCCGCGTGAACGATTTCATGTCTGGCCTGTTCGCCGGCGTCGGCATCCGCCTGGTCGATTTCAAGCTCGAGTTCGGACGTATCTGGGACAATGATTACGGCCGCATCATCCTGGCCGACGAGATCAGTCCGGACGGTTGCCGCCTGTGGGACATGGAATCGGGCGAAAAGCTCGACAAGGATCGATTCCGCCGCGATCTGGGCGGTGAAGTCGAGGCGTACCAGGAAGTCGCTAGGCGGTTGGGCCTGCTACCCGAAGGCAGCGAACCGGGCGCCGTACTCGATCTCGAAAAGCATCGGCAGCGGCGGGAGAAATAACGTTGTTCGCTCGTGCGTTATGCTCAGTCCTTGACACGGAATCCGCAAATGATTCCGAACAGGAACGATCCGAACAGCGCGAGCTGAATATGTCCGTTGGGATCGTTCCAGCCGAAATATTGTCGGCCGAACGCGAACAACGTGACGAACATGATCATCGCAATCGCAGCCATGACGATTACTCCACAACGCAGCGCGACTCGCGCGCCCGCGGCGGCACGATGGCGCATTGTGGTGAATTTTCGGTAAAGCGCCGGCGTCTGCGACATATGAATTTCCGGTGTGAAGCAAGGGCTGCCCAACCATGAAGATACGCGTCATCGTCACCCTCAAGCCCGGCGTCCTCGATCCGCAAGGCAAGGCGATCGAAAAAGCGCTAGCCGGGCTGGGCTTTGCCGGCGTCGAAGACGTTCGGGTGGGAAAGTTGATCGAGTTCGAGGTGGGTGACGACACCAGTGACCAAGTGATCGACGACATGTGCCGCAAGCTGCTGGCGAACACGGTGATCGAGAATTATCGGATCGAACGGCAATGAAGACCGCCGTTATCGTTTTTCCGGGATCGAATTGCGATCGCGACATCGCAGTCGCGCTGGAAGCGGTGACCGGCAAGGCGCCGGCGATGGTGTGGCATGGCGAGAGCGAATTGCCGCAGGGCATTGGCATGATCGCGCTGCCGGGCGGCTTTTCCTACGGCGATTATCTGCGCTGCGGCGCGATCGCCGCACGATCACCCATCGTGCGCGCCGTGATCGATGCGGCGGAGCGCGGCACCCCGGTGCTGGGCATTTGCAACGGCTTTCAGGTGCTGACCGAAGCCGGCCTGCTGCCCGGCGCGCTGATGCGCAACGAAGCGCTGGATTTCGTGTGCCGCGACGTCGCGCTGACGGTCGACAATGCGCAATCGGCCTTCACCAGCCGCTACGCCGCGAACGAACGCGTGATCTTCCCGGTCGCGCACCATGACGGCAATTACAGCGCCAGCGACGACACGCTCGACCGGCTCGAAGGCGACGGCCGCATCGCCTTTCGCTATGCCGAGCAAGTCAACGGATCGGCGCGAAACATCGCCGGCGTGCTCAACGCGGCGGGCAATGTCCTGGGCATGATGCCGCACCCCGAACGCCGCATCGAAGCCGCGCACGGCGGCGACGATGGGCGCCGGCTGTTCGAGGGGCTGCTGGAGACCGTCGGCGCCTGACGCCAGCGCCGGTCAAACCGGCTTGAGCCCCAGCCAGCGGCGCGCAGACGGCACACGCCGCAGCACGAATCGATCGACCACAAAGACGGCGATCAACGTGACGCCGAACATCGGCAGATAGAGCCCGAGCGCGACGATCGCCGCGATTAGCACGGCGCCGAAACGCGGCCGGCTGAGCGGGATCGGCGCGCCCAGCAAGCCCTTCGGCCGCCGACGCCACCACATCACGACGCCCGATACGGAAAGCATCGCCAGCAGCATGGCGGTGAGCGTACCGAGCAGCTGGTTGGCCAGGCCGAAGAACGCGCCCTCGTGGATGGCGATGCCGTAGCCAACCGCACGATCGATCCAGTGGCGCTGGTCGAATCGCTTGGTCGCCAACACCTCGCCCGTCGCGCCGTCGATCACCGCCTCGCTGCGCAGCGGACGATCGTCGGCATCCGATGTCGCCGTCCAGCCCGCCTTGCCGGCGATCGGCGGCGCGATCAGCACTGGTCCGGCGATATGAAGCGGACGGACCGCGGCGATGACGCGGGCGAGCTCGCCCGGTTTCGGCGCGGCGTGCTTCATCGTCATGCCGCGATGCTCGGCATGATCGCCAAGCATCGGATCGTCGGCAAGCGCCGGATTACGTCCGCCGATCGTCCATTCGATCGGGCCGTCGGTGGTGCCGGTGACCTGGCGGATTTCGCGCAGGTAACTTCCCCAGGCTTGCGCCCAGGGAAGGCCGGTAACAATCAGGAAAAGCGCGGCAAACGACACCCAGATGCCAGCGACGGCATGGATGTCCCGCCAAAACACCCGCTTGCCCCCGCGCAGCCGGGGATAGAGCACCCCGGCGAGCCCCCGCCCCCCTCGCGGCCACCACAGATAGAGGCCGGTGAGCAGCATCACGATTGCCCAGCAAGCCGCGGTCTCGACGAGGATGCTGCCGGCGGGACCGGCTAGCAACTCGCCGTGAAGGTGAAAGACCAGCCGCATCGGCCGCTGCTCCTCGCCCTCGACCTTCAGCACGCGGGTGGTCGTTGGATCGACCCAGACGCGGGTTTCCTTGCCATTCTTGCCGACGATCACCTGCACGGCATCGTCGGGCGACGCCGGCAGCTGATATTTGTGCAAGGCGGCGCCGGGAACGGCCGCGAGCGCGGCGCCGACCTGCGCATCGGGCGATGCGATCGGGCCATGCGGCACGAGATGCTGATACGGGCGATCGAGCCACGCCTCGATCTGCGGTCGCCAGGTGTAGATCGTTCCCGTCGTCGCCAGCCACAGCACCAGCGGCCCGCACAGCATCCCGGCGTAGAAATGCCAGCGCCACACCGCATTGTACCAGCGCGTGCCGGGCGCGTGGACGCTCACAGCTTCACCCCCGCCTCGACCAGGAAGGTGCGCTGCGGATAGGGATGATAGACCCAGGCGCGATCGTTGGTGAGATTATTGACGCCCGCCGACAGGCGAAAGCGATCGGTGACATCGAAATTGGCGCGAAGATCGAGCGCGAACAGTTCCGATGTGTAGCCATAGTCGTCGCCGCGTTGCAGGCCGTCCAGATCGGTATTGGGCCGGCTCGCATAGCGAACGCCAACCACCGCCTGAAGCTTCGGCGTGATGTGGTAGCGCAGGTTACCGTTCAGCCGCCAATGCGGGATTCGCGGAAATTGCACGCCTTCGGACGCGGGATCGGCGTCGTTCTTCACGGTGATCGCATCGATCCACGCGGCATTGGCGTCGATGTCGAGCCCGGCAACCGGCCAATCGTGCGTTTCGCCGATCAGCTCGGCGCCATATTGCCGAGTGACGTCGACATTCTTGAAGTTGGAAGTCGACACACCATTCTGATTGAAGCCGACAAAACTGAAGATCGTATCGCGCACGCGCTGGTAAAAAACGCTGCCGGTCAGCGAGAGCGGGCCGAAGCCGTGGCGAACCAGCAGATTGGCGTCGCGGCTCTTCTCCGGCTTGAGGTTTGGATCGAAGCTGTTGGGATTGAAGGTGCCGTCCCCATTCAGCGCCCCCTGGAACAACTCCCCGACGGTGGGAAAGCGAGTCGCCATCGCCAGGCTCAATTCGGCCACCCAATCGCCAGCGAAACTGTGGCGCAGCGCGACCTTGGGGCTCCACGCATCCGCGGTGCGGCTAGCGTAATATTGCGTCGCCAGGCCGCCGGTGCCGCTGGCGAACGCCGTCAATCCGCCGTCATAGGCGCGCCAGCGATCATAGCG
>JBQCEK010000477.1:0-4142 GCA_051960335.1 Sphingomonas sp. | reverse complement strand
ATTGGGCAGATCGCGGATCGCCCACCAGCTCGCGACATTTTCCCAGAACGGCCAGAACGGCCAGCCGTCGCCGGCCAGCCAGTCGTGCCAATATTGGCGAATGTCCGGGTTCGGGCGCCCGATCGGCGGGCCGACGCGGCCGGGGGTGCCGTTCAGCGCCTCATACCATTGGTCGTTGGCGCCGGCATGGTGGTTGTACATGCTCAACAGCACGTCGCGGCCGTCGCGCCCGACATAGAGGTATTTGGCTTGGCGGCTATAGGTCAGCGCATCGACCGGCAGGTGCGTCTTCAGATAGCGCCGCCCGGTCTGCGCCTCGATCTCGGGCAGCTTCACCGCCTTGGGCGGCACGCGCAGATCCACCCAGGGCGAGCGCTCGGCGACGTTGAGATCGGGGTCGCCGCCGGCGATCAGCTGCCCCACGATCTGCTGCGTCCACGTCGTGCCCGCCTTGCCGTAGGTGGCGATGACGATGTCGTCGTCGCGGAACGTCAGGTCGTTCCACACGGTCGAATCGAAATGGTGGCTGTGCATTTCCCGCGTCTTCACGGGCCAGTCGATCGCGTCCGCCATCGCATCCTCTCTCCGCCCCCGCGCAAGGCGAATGAGCGCCGCGGCAGGCGCGCGAGTCAATTTGCTCTTATGGGGTAGCTGGCCGATGCGACGCGGCGCAGCGCCGCCGTCCCGCGCCGATGCCTCACCCCCCGCCAGCGCCCCAACCCGCCAGCGCCTCACCGAGCCGTCCGTCAAGGCTCGGCGGTCATTCGGCTCCGGGGAACGACCCTTTCCGTTGGTCGCATTTTCCGCTCATTTCGCACCAACTGTATTGCATTTATAATACACCGCATTTATAT
The DNA here is from genome assembly GCA_051960335.1 of Sphingomonas sp. Lineage (GTDB taxonomy): Bacteria > Pseudomonadota > Alphaproteobacteria > Sphingomonadales > Sphingomonadaceae > Sphingomonas. The sequence continues at coordinate 3,288 of JBQCEK010000477.1, read as the reverse complement.
AACGTTACCGGAAGACTCGGCGATAGATTCGGTCTTCCGATGCCCGTTCGACGTATGACTATCTCAAAGTCGGGTCGCGGAGTCCTGCGCCGTTCATTTCTGATGAAAGGACGTAGCGATGACTATCCTGATTAAGGCGACGATCGCCGCCTCCCTTGCCTGTCTGGCCGCCGCCCCCGGCCCCAGCCAGCAGACCGCGCCGCCGGTGATCGTCACGGCCACCCCGCTGACCGTGCACGGCTGGTCGAGCACCGTCGCGCAAAAGCTCGATCGCAATCTCGAATATCCCGCCCCGCTGTTTCGGCAGCTCTATGCGCAGGGCCTCGTCACCGTGCGCTTCTCGTGCGACGAGCGCGGCCGCCCGGCCAATCTGGCGATCGCGAGCAGCTCGGGCAGCCGGGCGCTCGATCGGGCGGCGCTGCGTGCGGTCGCGCGGATCGATACGCTCCATCCCCTGCCGATCGGGGCGAACGGCGGGGAGCGGTTCGCGGCGCGCGTGCTGTTCGCCGATAGCCAGGAAAGCAGCGATCGGATGATGCGCAAGATCAACGCCGAGGCCCGGTCGCAGAACGAGGCGTGGCACGTCGCGCGCCACGGTTCGGGCACCGCGATGGCCGCGCTCGTCACGATCGAGCCGGCCGCCTGATCGATCGGCCCCACCGGGATGGCGGCGCGCCCCAGCGCCACGGGGGCGCCATCCCGACGCGCGCGCGCCGGCGCAGCCCCGCGCCGCCAAGCGTCCGCGCGCCTAATCCGCGACGTAGGAGAAGGCGTAGCCATGTTCCTGCGCGCGATTGAGCGCCAGCACGCCGGCGGGCACGATCACGCCGCCGGGCACCAGATTGGCGCGGAGGTCCTTTTCCACGTCCTCGGCCTTGGCGCCGGTTTTCTTGGCGATGCCCATCGCCATGCCGTGGGTGGCCATGCCGCACACCGCGAAGCGCGCGCCCTTCGCCGCCAGCGTGGCGATCGTCACCGCGTCCTTGTCGCTCGCCTCCGCGCTCAGCAGCGGGTTGCCCTTGGTCGCGGCGATCGCCTGGGCGCCTTCCAGCTTGATCTGCTCGGCGGCGATCGCGCCGTATTTCTTCCAGATCGAATCGTTGAAGCCGAACGGGGTGGACATGTGGCGCACCACGATCACCACGCCGATCGCGGCCGGCTCGATGCCGTAACCGCTCTTGTTCGCGGCGTAGAAATTGTCGGCGAAGAACAGCGCGCTCTGCGCTGCCGCCGCGCTGGTGGTGTCGAAGACCATGCGGTGCCGCTTGGCCGGATCGTCGAGCCAGGCGTCCTGCGGCTCGAACGCCGGCTGATAGCGCGCCGCGCCCCCGGCCGCCGCGCCAGCGCCGCCGGCCGGCCGGGTCCCCGCGATCGCCGCCGGCGCCGCGCCTATCCCGGCGAGCAAGGCGCCCGCCCCGATGATCGTCCGCCGATCGGCCCGCTCGTCCCGCATTCCTGCCCCCCGTTGATGGTGTGGAGCGGTCATAGCGCCGCCGCGGGGAGGCCCGCCAGCCCCAATCGACATCGCCCGCCAATGCGCGAGCCGGCGCGGCCTATGAAGCCTCCCCCGCCGCTTCCTTCGCCGCCTTCTCGGCCGCTTTCATCGCCAGCCGCCGTTCATAAGCGTCCAGCTTCGCCTCGAGCGCGCGGTTGGTTTCTTCCTCGGTCGCATATTTGACGATGCGGACGCCGCCGCGCGCACGCGCCAGCTGCGCCTGAACGCTCTCGCCGCCCAGCACCACCGCGTCTTCCGCGGCGGCGTTATCCGCCGCCACGCCGCGCTGGAGCAGCAGCCGCAGCAGCGAATCCGAATAGCGCCGTTTGTGGCCGACCAGCTTGCCGCCCTGCACGATCGGCTCCTCCCAGCCGATCACGGCGCGCTCATAAGCGGCCTGCTCGATCGTCGGCATCGCCTTGGCGAGCGCGCGATCCCAGGCGCGCGCGAAGGCGGCCGAGCGCTTCTTCATCCGATAGGCCGAGGTATTCGAAATCCGCGCCCGAGCGCAGGCATCGCGCACGCACCCGGTTTCAGACAGCGCCCGCAAAAAAGTCCGCTGCCGCGCCGGCGTCCACCCGTCGTGCCGCGTGCGATAGCCGGCGATCAGGCCGCCCTTTTGGTTCGTCATGTGAGTTGCCCACCGCTGTCGTCTGCCGCTTTAACGCATTAACCTATTTGGAACATTTTGGCAAGGGTTTTTTGGTGTGCTGCTAGCGAAGGCGGCAAGGCATCCTTGATAGCTTATGTGGGCCTTGGAAATTCTACGATACCTCCGAGCTCGCTTTCAATAGCCTCTCTACAATTGGATTTGAAGGACTCGTCGTCGGGATGGTCGAGCAAATAAGTTATTACATCATAGAGATCGGTCGTACGAACTAGAGCAGATCCTAGTCTCTTTGCGTTTGTTAGACTTTTTTGAGTAAACTGCTCCGATCTATCTTGTGGTTTTGTAAGTCGGAAGCCGTTTCCAAACAGAACACCTTTCGCTGGCTCGACGACTTCGTCTCGTTGAAAATCCTCTCCGATGTTGGACTCCAATTGGCGGAATTTTGTTATATCGATCGCTGAGTTATCTTTTCCCTCGGACTCACCTATCAGACGCTTACCGCTTGGGCTGAGAATGACGTGATCGATCTCAAGTTCTCCCGTATCTAGCCCCTCGGCGCTGAAGCCAAGCAATTGGAGCGCCTTCTCTACAACGCGTTCCAATGGCTTCCCCGATTCATAAAGTAGGTGAGAGTATTGCAGAAGCTTGACCCTACGGCCCTCTGCGGCAGTCCGCTCGCATTGCAACCGATCGATCTGCTCATCCAAATTCTTTATCGCGTCATTTGCATTGGAAACGACGTCGGGAATTTTGACTTCGGCGATCCAATCCGGTGGAGGCGTTGCCCCGTCACCCGACCTTAGCATTTTATCTACGGCAATCAGTTGGCCTATCAGAGCTCTTGAAGCGTCAAGTGCAGCGCTATTCCATGCCAGTTCCCCGGCATCATCCTGGTACGCAAACCGCTCTAGATCGAAATAAAAATATGGCACGAAAACTAGCGCGCCAGGCAGGTCAGCTAAACGAGCAATTCCCCCAATAGTTGCCCCGTCTTTAGTTAGAAAGATCGGCTTAACCTTTGTCGAATTCAATATAACCCTATATTCACCTATGCCCTTTAGACACGCACCGAGATTCTTAAAATTCGCATCTGCGGGAAAAATCTTTGAGCCTTTGGAGTTAGTGAGATCGACCTTGGCGGGTATCGACGAATAATTGTTTAGATTAAAGGTCGAATACGTTC
>JBQCEK010000476.1:0-2701 GCA_051960335.1 Sphingomonas sp. | reverse complement strand
ACATGGCGTTGAGCATGGTCGTCTTGCCCGAGCCGGTACCGCACGAGAAGATGACGAACAAGCGGCAGGCGCCGGCGATCTTCAGCGCGGTCGCCATCTTCGGCGACATCGATCCGAAGCCGGCCATCATGTCGATCGTGATCGGCTTGGCCGAGAACTTACGGATCGAGATCGCGGTGCCCTTGAGGCTCAGCGGCGGCACGATCACGTTGACGCGGCTGCCGTCCTTGAGGCGGGCGTCGGCCAGCGGCGTGGTCTGGTCGACGCGGCGGCCGACCGAGTTGCAGATGCGCTGCGCGATCTGGAACAGATGCTCTTCGTCGCGGAACTGTATCTGCGCGAGCTGCAGCTTGCCCTTCTTTTCGATAAAGGTCTGATCGGGGCCGTTGACCATGATGTCCGACACGTCGGGATCGGCGAGCAATTCCTCGAGCGGGCCAAGGCCGAGCAATTCGTCGACCAGCACCTTTTCCAGCGCGAACTGCTCACGCCGGTTGAGCGTCAGCTTCAGCTCGGCGAGCACTTCGCCGATGATCGGGCGGAATTCCTCGGCCAGCTCGTCCTTGTTGAGTGTGGCGGCAGCTTCGGGATCGACGCGCTCGAGCAGGCGCGGCAGCACCTGTTCCTTGATCTTGTGGATCGAGCTTTCGAAGCCTTCGAGCCGGCTGCTGCCCGATTCGCCCGACGCCGATTGGCGTTCGGCAAGCCGCGCCATGGCATCCATCGACGAATTGGAAGAGGGCGCCGGAGCCTCGCTCGGCGAGTCGCTCGACGCGCCGGGCAGCGGCAGTTCGGCGAGCGGCGGAAACTGATCGCCGCCTTCAGGCTCGGCCGGGCGCGTCGCCCCGCCGCCCTGCATCGGCCGTGCTACACCGAACGCCGGTCGCCCCGCCGTTCCCGTGCCATTGCGTCGCCCGAATGCGCTCATTCCCGCTGGTCCCTCTACTCTCACGAGGGGCCAGACCTACCGCCGAAGGCTTGATAATTGCCTAACCAAGTCCGGAAAGGCTGTTTTTAAGGGGAAATTCAGCCGGCTCGTTCGGCCAGCACGGTGAGGCCGGTTTCCGTCACCTCGGCAAATCCGCCTGCGATGCGGAGCATTTCGGGCGTGCCCTTTTCCTCGCGATAGATCGCCAGTTCGGCGTCGTCGCGGATCGTGGACATCAACGGCATGTGCTGCTCGAGCACGCCGAAATCGCCCTCGGTACCGGGCACGACGACCATATACACGTCCTCCGACCGGACGAGCTTTTCAGGCGTGACGAGTTCGAAATGCAGCATTTTCTCAAATCTCCCCCCTCCCGCTTGCGGGAGGGGCAGGGGGAGGGAATGTTGTTCAGGAGGGCTGCCAGAACAGACCCTCCCCTAACCCCTCCCGCAAGCGGGAGGGGAAGGCTCAGCTTACGCCTCCTGCGCCATCTTTTCAGCCTTGGCGACGGCTTCGTCGATGCCGCCGACCATGTAGAAGGCCGCTTCGGGCAGGTGATCATATTCGCCATCGACCACCGCCTTGAAGCTCTTCACCGTATCCTCGATCGGCACGAACTTGCCCGGGATGCCGGTGAACACTTCGGCGACGTGGAACGGCTGCGACAGGAAGCGCTGGATCTTGCGCGCGCGGGCGACCGTCAGCTTGTCGTCTTCGGAGAGTTCATCCATGCCGAGAATGGCGATGATGTCCTGAAGCGACTTGTACTTTTGCAGGATCGACTGAACGGCGCGCGCCGTTTCGTAATGCTCCTGGCCGACGACGCGGGGTTCGAGCACGCGGCTGGTCGAATCGAGCGGATCGACCGCCGGATAGATGCCGAGCTCCGAGATCGCGCGGTTGAGCACGGTCGTCGCGTCCAAGTGGGCGAAGGAGGTCGCCGGCGCCGGATCGGTCAAATCGTCCGCGGGGACGTAGATCGCCTGCACCGAAGTGATCGAGCCCTTGTTGGTCGAGGTGATACGCTCCTGGAGCGCGCCCATGTCGGTGGAGAGGGTGGGCTGGTAGCCCACCGCCGACGGGATGCGGCCGAGCAACGCCGACACTTCCGAGCCCGCCTGGGTGAAGCGGAAGATGTTGTCGACGAAGAACAGCACGTCCTGGCCCTCCTGATCGCGGAAATATTCCGCGATGGTGAGGCCGGAGAGCGCAACGCGCGCGCGTGCGCCCGGCGGCTCGTTCATCTGGCCATAGACCAGCGCCACCTTGGAGCCTTCGGAGGTCGCCTTGCCGTCCTTGTCCTTGGCGATGACGCCCGCGTCGAGGAACTCGTGATAGAGGTCGTTGCCCTCGCGGGTGCGCTCACCCACGCCGGCGAACACCGACGTGCCGCCGTGGCCCTTGGCGATGTTGTTGATCAGCTCCTGGATCAGCACGGTCTTGCCGACGCCGGCGCCGCCGAACAGGCCGATCTTGCCGCCCTTTGCGTAGGGCGCGAGCAGGTCGATGACCTTGATGCCGGTGACGAGGATCGAGCTTTCGGTCGACTGGTCGACGAAGGCCGGGGCCTGCGCGTGGATCGGTGCGGTCTCGCTCGCGCCGACGGGGCCGAGCTCGTCGAGCGGCACGCCGATGACGTTGAGGATGCGCCCCAGCGTCTTGGGGCCGACCGGCACGCGGATCTGCGAGCCGGTGTCGGTGACGGTCTGGCCGCGGGTGAGACCGTCGGTCGAGTCCATCGCGATCGTACGAACCGTGTTCTCGCCGAGGTGC
>JBQCEK010000475.1:0-7892 GCA_051960335.1 Sphingomonas sp. | reverse complement strand
GAGCGCCGGCCGCGGCGAGTGCCTCGATCGCGTCCGCGCCGCCGCGCGTTTTCGCGGTCGATTGCGTGCCGGCGTCGATCAGCGGATGGTGGCAGGCGACGATCGGCAACGCATCGGCCGGCGCCTGGCCGATTGCCGTCACGGTCTTTGCCACGCGGTGCGCGGTCACCCTGCCCTTCGACCAGTTGAGCCGCCACTGAAACCGCGCCGTCGTCTTCAGCGGTATGATCGCGATTCCCGGCAAGTCCAGCTCGCGTTCCAGCGCGCGCTCCACCTTGCGGTAACGACGATACGGCCGCGCCATCCGCCGCACCATGTTGAGATAGGGCAGATCGTGATTGCCCACCTCCACCGTCATCGGCCGGTCGAGCGCAGCGAGCCATTCGGCCGCGGCGGCGAACTCGGCGCTCCGGGCGCGCATCGTCAGATCGCCGGTCATCACGATCGCGTCCGGCCGCTCGGTGGCGACGCACCGCGCGAACCAATCCAGCGCGGCGCGGTCTTCGGCGCCGAAATGAATGTCGCTGACATGGAACAGGCGGGTCATCCCTGCGCCCACGCGCGAGCGCCCAACCCGCTCCCATGCGCCGCCGCCGCTACTCCGAGGGGTCCGCGCGATATTCCAGCACGTCGCCCGGCTGGCAATCGAGCGCCTTGCAGATCGCCTCGAGCGTCGCGAAGCGCACCCCCTTCACCTTGCCGGTCTTGAGCAGCGACAGATTGGTCAGCGAAATGCCGATCTGCTCGGCAAGCGCCGTCACTGACATTTTGCGCTTCGCCAGCATGACGTCCACGTTGACGATGATCGCCATCAGACGATCGCCTCATTGTCTTCGCGCAGCGTCTGGCCGGCGCGAAACGCCTCGGCCAGCGCCAGCGCGACCACGCCGACGAGCGCCAGCAGGATCGAAAGGTCCGCGTCGATGCGCACGACATGTTCGCCCGCGCCGCCCCTGGAAACCGCGCTGGCCAGCCGCCAGCCCGTCCCCAGCGTCAGTTCGGGAAGCAGCAGCAAGGGCAATAGCAGCACGCGCAGCCACGCCCAGATGTTCAACGAGATCAGCGCCCAGCCGATGATCCGCAGCGACCGGACGTTGCCGCCATCGAACGGTTTTCCGCCCGCGATCGCGGCGATCAGCCCCCGCAGCCGATAGAGAATGAGGAGCAGCAGCCCGCCCCCGAGCAAGACATCGAGCAGCTGGCCGAATCGATAGACGACGCCCCCGGCCCTGACCGCCAAAGTGCCATGATCGGCCGTGACGGCGCCGACGATCGCGCCGGTTTCGCGCAGCGTGACAGCATGGCGGGCGGCGCCGTCGAGCGCGAGCGGCAGCGTGGTTTGTGCCGCCACGCCGCCGAACATGGCAACCAGCACGAAGACAAACCCCACACCCATGCCAAGGGCGACCAGGCCGATGCCAAGACTGAGCAGATGTTCAAGCAACCGAGTTTTCATAGCCCTTCTCCATTGAGAACGGCCGCATACGACATATATTTATTTATGTAAAACATAAAATACCGAATGTTTCAGTAGGAACCTGGTTCATCGAACCGCCGCTGGCAATGTTGGAAATTCGCTGCCACACTGGCGCGATGCAGCTTGTTTCTCGACGCCGCTGGCCCATCCAATCGAGGCCCTATCGTGAAACAAGCGCAAACCGCGCGACACTCTCAACTTTCTCCACTTCACCATTGATTCCTCCATTGCGAAAGTGCCCTCGCCCATGCCTAATCGCGCCTTGATCCTGCTTCCGCTGCTCCTTTCCTCGGCGGCTGCGCCCGCCCCGCCGCGCCCCGATCCAGCGCGCCTCAAGGCCACCGTCACCAAGCTGGTGAGCTTCGGCACGCGCCACACATTGTCGTCGCAAACCGATCCCAGGCGCGGCATCGGGGCGGCGCAACACTGGGTCGCCGGTCAATTCGAGGCGATCGGCCAGCGATGCGGCGGCTGCATCACCGTCGAGCGCCTGTCCGATCACATGACCGGCGAGCGCCTGCCCGCCACTGGCGCGGACATCGTCGATGTGCTCGGCATCCAGAAGGGCAGCGACCCCAATCGCTACGTCATCGTTTCGGGCCACATCGACAGCCGCGTGACCGACGTGATGAATGCCGATGCCGAAGAACCCGGTGCCAATGACGATGGATCGGGCGTCGCGCTGGTGCTGGAAGCCGCGCGATTGCTCTCGCGCCAGCATTTCAAAGCGACGATCGTCTATGCCGCCGTCGCTGGAGAGGAACAGGGGCTTTATGGATCGACGCTGCTGGCCGATACCGCGAAGAAGCGCGGCTGGCAGGTCGATGCGATGCTCAACAACGATATCGTCGGCAATACGATGGGGCAGAACGGCGTCCGCGTCGCCGATCGGGTCCGCGTGTTTTCAGAAGGCATCCGCGCATCGGAAGATTTGCACCAGCAGATGATTCGCCGCGCGCTGGGCGGTGAAGACGATGGCCCCAGCCGCGCGCTGGCCAAGGCGGTGGACGGGATCGCCGCCACATTGCCGGGCGGGCTCGACGTGTTCGTCAATCGCCGGCCGGATCGCTTCGGCCGTGGCGGCGATCATTTCCCGTTCCTCGCGCTCGGCTATCCGGCGATCCGCTTCACCGTCGGCGCGGAAAACTGGACTCAGCAGCATCAGGATCTGCGCACCGTCGGCGGCGTGACCTACGGCGATACGGTCGACAAGATGGACTTTCCCTATCTGGCGAAGGTCACCGCGATCAATGTCGCCACGCTTCGCCGCCTCGCCGCCGCCCCGGCCGCGCCGCAAGGCGTGACGATCGCCGGCGCGTTATCGTTCGATACCACCGTCAAATGGCAGCCGGTGGCCGGGGCGGTCGCCTATCGGGTGCACTGGCGGCGCGACGACAAGCAGGATTGGACGAATGCGATCGTCACCAAGGGCACGCAGGCGATCCTGAAGAACGTGCCGGTGGACGATAATTTCGTCGGGGTTTCGGCGCTGGCGGCCGATGGCAGCGAAAGCCTGGTCAGCTTCGCCGGCTTCGATCGGGGCTAACCGATCGCTTGCCCCCAGTGCAGAAGCGACGACGCGTTCAGCGGGCCGCGCCGCCGCTTCTGCTCCCCCCGGAGTTCAGCAGAGGCAGCGCACCTTGCGCGACGCCTTCGTCTGATGCTTCCAGGTCCGCTTCGGCGCGGAATGCCATTTGCGCACGACCTTGCGGTGGACGACCACCGGCGCGGATTCCTCGATATATTCGGTCCGCGTCGTGACGACGGGCGCCGACGTCACGGTCACGGTCGTCGTCGTCGCGCCGGGATAATAATAGCCGCCGACGATGGTGCCGCCGCAATTGCAGCCGGGGCCCTGGTGAACGATCACCCGCGGCGGTGGCCCGCCATATCGGTATCCGTCCGGGCCACCCGGCGGGGGCGGCGGCGGCGGATGGGCCGCGCCGGGGCCGACGTCGTGACTGTAATCGTAATCATCATCGCCGTGGTCGGTATAGCCGTCGTCGCCATAGCCGTCCCAATCGAGGCCGCTGACCGAATCCATCACGCGGCCATATTGATCGACCAGCACGGCATCGTCGTAATAGCGCGACCAGCGATAGCCGTAAGGCGGCTGGCTGAGACCATAATCACCCCAGTCGGTGATGTAGAAGCTCGGCGCCAGCCAATAGCCCGGCATCGCCCAGCCGCGCACCGGCCGGCGATAAGCGCTCCAGCCGCCGGGAGCCCGCGCACCGCCGATCCAGCGCCCGCCGATGCCGCCGCCCCAATGCCGTCCGCCGTGAAACTGGGGGCCGCCGTGCCACTGGCCACCGCCGTGCCACTGCGTGCCGTGCGCCTGTCCGCCCCCGTGCCATTGGCCGCCGGAATGACCGGATTGCTGTTGCGCCATTGCGGGACTGGCGAAAGCCATCCCGAGCGACGCCACAGTGGCGAAAATGAGGGTGCGCATCGTCAATTCTCCCTGTCAAACGCTGCACTTGGCGCGCCAGCGTCTGCCGTTAGGGAAATGCTTACCATGACGCGAAGGCGCTCGCCAGCGCTTGGGCCGTCCCGGAATGAACCAGAAACGCTATCCCAGCCGGTCGCCGAGCAGCGCCGCCAGCGCTTCGCAGCCGGCGGCATCGTCATCGTCGAAACGGGATACGCGCGGACTGTCGAGATCGAGCACGCCGATCACCGTGCCCTTGGCGACGATCGGCACGACCAGTTCCGATCGGCTCGCCGCGTCGCACGCGATGTGGCCGGGAAAGGCATGCACGTCCGCCACCAGCTGAGTCTCGCCGGTCGCCGCCGCCGCGCCGCAAACGCCCTTGCCCAGCGGGATACGGATGCACGCCGGCTTGCCCTGGAACGGGCCGAGCACCAGTTCGCCGTCGACCATCCGATAAAAGCCCGCCCAATTGAGATCGGGCAGATACTGCCAGATCAAGGCGGCGGCATTCGCCATATTGGCGATCGCATCGGGCTCGTCGGCGGTCAGCGCGTCGAGCGCGGCCAGCAGGTCGCGGTAGAGCTCAGCCTTCGAACCGGCGGCGATGTCGAACTGGTACATGATCTTCCTTCAGTCGAACGAAACCTTGCCGCGCCCCGCCTTCACCGTGCTTCGGCTCTTCTTGGCATCGACGCGGCGGGCCTTGGCGGCCTTGCTCGGTTTGGTCGGGCGGCGCTTGGCCTGGCGGATATGGGCGGCATCGATCAGCGCCGCCAGCCGCTCGCGCGCATCGGCGCGATTGGCTTCCTGCGTGCGGAACCGGCGGGCAGTGATCACCAGCTCGCCGCCGGAGGTCATTTTCGATCCCGCCAGCGTCTTCAGCCGTTGATAGACGTCGGGCGCCAAGCCGAGCTTGAACACATCGGCGCGCAACTGGCAGGCGGTGGCGACCTTGTTGACGTTCTGCCCGCCCGGCCCGGTGGAGGCGAGGAAACGTTCCTCGATCGCATCCTCGGGGATGTCAGCCATCGCCGAACCCAGCCTTCGCGAAACTCTCGGGCAGCGGCGCCTCGGCCTCGATCGCGGGCTTGCCATCGCGCGGCACGATCAGCGCGGCGGCATGAAGCAGCATGCCGCCTTGTCCGTTGCCGTAAACCGGATCGCCGACGACCGGCGCGCCCAGCGCTTCGAAGGCATGGACGCGGATTTGGTGCGTGCGGCCGGTTTCGGGGCGGAACTCGACGAGCGCCCGCCCGTCCTTCGTCGCGATCACGCGCCAATGCGTCGTAGAAGGCTTGCCATTGGCCGCGCCGGTCATCCGCCAGCCGGCCTCGGCGCTACTGATCTTGATCAGCGGCAGCTCGATGGTGCCGCTCTCGGCCTCGGGCACGCCATCGAGCACCGCGAGGTAGCGCTTCTTGACCTGCCCCGCCTCGAACGCGCGCTGGAAGCGCTTGTGCGCCTTGGGATTGCGCGACAGCAGCAGGCAGCCGGAAGTATCGCGATCGAGCCGGTGGACCGCTTGCGGCCAGCGCTGAAAGCCGAATGTAAGGCTCTCCAGATGGTTCTCGAGGCTGAGACTGCCGTCGCGTGGCGGATCGACCGGCAAGCCGGCAGGCTTGTCGAGCACGATCGCTTCGCCGTCGATGAAAAGAACCTTGTCGCTGAGCATAGCGCTCCCCTTGCCACCGGATGCGCCGTCATGCCAGAGCGCCGCGCGCAGGGATTGGTGAAGGAATGACGATGATCCGATTGCGCGGGGTCCTGCGCCGCTGCATCGCCGCGCTCGCGCTGGCTGTTTCGCTCGGCGCTCCAGCCCTTGCACAAGAACAGACTCAGCTCGTTGAAACCAGCATTGACGGCCGGTTGTTCGGGCATTTCCTTTATGCCGAAGCCGATCCCGCCACACTCGTCGACGCGCCCGCCGGCTTTGCGGTGGGGCACGAATGCAAGCTGCAGGCGGCGGTCATTCCCGATCTCAACCGGCTGATCGCCGACGCGCGCGCGGCCAAGCTCGGCGCTGAGCTGCGCGGCATATCGTGCTTCCGCAGCATCGCCTATCAGCAGCGCGTTTTCTGCGAGGCGCATGGCCCGCGGCATCACTGCGTCGATCCGGTCGCGCGGGCGGAAAGCTCCGCGCCACCGGGACATAGCGAGCATGCCACCGGCTATGCGCTCGATTTCGGCTCGCGGCCCGATCAGCACTGCGCGGATGTCGAGAATTGCTTCGCGGAAACGCCGGTCGGCAAATGGTTGATCGAGCATGCGCCCGATTACGGGTTCGAGCTGTCGTTTCCCCGCGACAACAAGCAGGGCGTGACGTGGGAGCCCTGGCATTGGCGCTGGGTCGGCACCAGCAATTCGGAGCCCGGCGCGCTGGAAGCGCGTGCGCTCTTCGCCGCTGCCCGAACGCGCTTTCCGGCGAATCCGCGCATTCCCACGATCGTCGTCCGGGTGATCGCGCAGCCGCCGCTGCCGGCGGAGTCGCCGCCGGCATCCGGAGATGTCGGCGGCGCGCACGCTCAGCCGTTGAGCTTCGCCGCGGTCTCGGCGATGCGCTTGCCCTGATAGCGCGCGGCGTCCAGCTCTTCTTCACCGGGCTGCCGGCTGCCGTCGCCGCCGGCGATCGTGGTCGCGCCGTAAGGCGATCCGCCGCGCACCTTGTCGACCCCCATCTGCGCCTGGAATCCGTAATCGAGGCCAACGATCGTCAGCCCGTGGTGCAGCAGGTTGGTGATGATCGAAAACAGCGTCGTCTCCTGCCCGCCATGCTGGCTGGCGGTGGAGGTGAACGCGCCGCCGACCTTGCCGATCAGCCCGCCCTTCATCCAGACGCCGCCGGTGGTGTCCCAGAACGCCGCCATCTGGCTCGGCATCCGGCCATAACGGGTCGGCGCGCCGACGATGATCGCGTCATAGTCGGTAAGCGCGTCAGGCCCTTCGATCACCGGGTGCGCGGTATCGGTCTTGAAATGCGCCGCCTCGACGATTTCCTTCGGCGCGGTTTCGGGCACGCGGCGAATGTCCACCTCGGCGCCGCCAGCGCGCGCGCCTTCGGCCACCGCATCGGCCATCTGCTCGATATGGCCGTAGGACGAATAATAGATAACGAGGACCTTGGTCATGTAACTGCGCTCCTTGGTGTGGTGGGGGAGGACCTGGCGGGAGGGGGAAGACGGGCCCTCCCCTCGCCCCTCCCGCGAACGGGAGGGGAAACGGGTTATTCGGCGTCGACGAGGACGATCTCGGTATCGTCGATCGCGGTGATGGTGACGGTCTGGCCGCCGGACAGCGCGACGCCGTCACGCGCGTTGAAGCGCTCACCATCGATCTCGATCGCGCCGGTCGCTGGCACCAGATAGGCATGGCGGCCATCGCCGACGACGTGCGTCAGGCTCTCGCCCTTCTTGATCGTCGCGCCGAGAACGCGCGCGTCGGCGCGGATCGGCAGGGCGCCCGCGTCGCCCTCGAACCCGCTGGCGAGCGTCACGAACTTGCCCGAACGATCGCCCTTGGGAAACGGCTTCGCGCCCCAGGACGGGCTGCCGCCGTGCCGCTTCGGCTCGATCCAGATCTGGAACAGCGTCGTCGTCTCGGGCTCAAGGTTATATTCCGCATGGCGAACGCCGGTCCCCGCGCTCATCACCTGAACATCGCCCGCCCCGGTGCGGCCCTGATTGCCCATCGAATCCTGATGGGTGATCGCGCCGGTGCGGACATAGGTGATGATCTCCATGTCGCGGTGCGGATGCGGCGGAAAACCCGAATTGGCGGCGATCTCATCATCATTCCATACTCGGATCGAGCCCCAGCCCATTCGCGCGGGGTCATGATAATTGGCGAAACTGAAATGATGGCGGGCGTTGAGCCAGCCGTGATCGGCATGACCCAGTGTTTCGAAGGCGCGTTTTTCAACCATTGTTGCCAATCTCGTGGAAGTAAGATGAGGTTGAGATAGCGCGTCGCATCAGATAAGAAATA
>JBQCEK010000474.1:0-3746 GCA_051960335.1 Sphingomonas sp. | reverse complement strand
CCGACGCTCATCGTGCTGACCGGCGATGAATATTCGCGCTGGCCACGCCGCGAGAGCGATGATGGCGATTACCCGATCGCCCGGGGCGCGGTCGAGGCCATCACCGCGATGGTCGAGTTGTCGGACGAAACCCTGGCCGGCTTCATGGGCCGCTACAGCGAGACCGAAGACCCCTATCTCATGCGCCTGCTGCTGGGGGGTGTCGTGCGCCACGGCAAGCAAGGGCGCCAGTCCGAGGTGGTCGTCATCGCGCGCAAAGGTCCGAGGCTCGCACAGGCGCAGGCCGCGGCAGGCGCGCTGCTCGACCAGCATGCGCATCTGACCGGGGAGACGATCGCCGCGATCAGCCTCAAGATGATTTTACGCCTGCCGGCATCGATCGCAGGCAACCTCATCCTGACCATCGGCCTCGTCGGAACGGCGGACCAGGTCGACGCCGTGGCACAGGGGCTTGTGCAAAGCGACGATCGCAAGGTGCTGCTGGCGCTGCTCGCACTGGCACTGCGCGAGCATGACAATGAACGCGCGCAGGCGGTCGCGGCACTGTTGCCCGACGGTCATCCCGCGCGCGCTTGGGCCGCCGGCGAGGTCATTGAGATCGAAAAGGCGATGCTAATCGGCCTTGGCGATGCCGGGGCGGTCAAGGAAGCTTATGGCTGGATGAAACCGCCGAAGCCGCCGGAAAATCCTGGCGCGGTCGATCAAGCTTGAGCCTGCCCTACCCAGCTCTGGGCCGCTCCCGCCAACCCACGCCGCGCCGACCCGGCCCCCAAGCTCGCCCCGCCACAACCCGGTTGGCGACCGCTGGCGGCGCCGGTCGACCGCAAAGCGTTTGCGCTTCGCCGACAGGCGGAGCTATCGCTTTGCCGATGGGGCCGAGACTGAAGGACAATGAGATTCGGGCGGCGGCGCATGCTACGCTGCTGCGGCGCGCGCGCGCCTGTCCCGACACCATCGTGATCGACGAACTCGGGCTCGATCATGGCGCATGCCGTGTCGATATTGCCGTCATCAACGGCCATATCCGCGGCGTCGAGATCAAGGCCGATGCCGATGTGCTGGACCGGCTGCCTGGCCAGATCGAAGCCTATGGCGCCGTAGTCGATCGCGCGACGCTGATCGCCGCGCCCCGGCATCTCGAAAAGGCGATTGCGATGCTGCCACCATGGTGGGGGATCATCACGGCCGAGCAGCGCGCCAGGGGTACGATCGCGTTCCGAACGGTGCGGCCCGAACGCGCTAACCGGTCGGTCGACCCGCTCACCCTCACCCGCCTGCTTTGGCGCCCGGAAGCTGCGGCGATCCTGCGCGAGCTGGGCTTTGCCGAAAAACTGCTGCGGCGCCCGAGAGAAGACCTCTATCTGGATCTGGTCAAGGCGCTGCCGCGGCGCATCCTGGCGGCACGGGTGCGCGACGCCCTGAAGGTCAGGGCAATCTGGCAAGATCGTCGAGAACCTTAGCGATGTGATGGTTGGTCGCGACCCATTTCCAGGTCGTGGCATTTCCGCGCTTGGCATCGCCGGACTGACAATTTGCGATATATTCGCTGCCGGCCGAGAAACCCGAGCCGAGATAGGCACCCGAACCGGTGACCAGGCCGCACAGCCCGGGATAGGCCTGGTTGCTGCCCTTCTTGGTCCCTTTGGCCCGCGCGATGACCCAGGCATCGTCGATGGTGTAGCGGATATTCGGAGCGCCGCGCATGAAGCGCATGTCGCCCTGTGCGAAGCTGATCGCAGCGATGCCATAGTCGCCGAACACCGGCCGACGCACGCCTTGCGGCAATGCCGCGACCACGGCCTTGTAGAGCTGCCATTCGCGGCGCGGAAAGCGCGCGACCGACGTCGTCATGCCGGCAAGCGAGTCCGGAAAGGAGGTGGCAAGCAGGGTCACGCTTTGCGCCGCGGTGAAGATATTGGCGCCGGTCAATGCCGCGACGATGATCGCGACCAGCTGATCCTGCGGATCGAAAGCGGGCGTCTCAAGATCGATCACGATGTCGATCTTGGTCCAATGAACCTGGATCGCACCGAGCAGTGCCATCACATGGTCGTCGAATTCGGGATCGAGCGCTTGTGCGAGCGAGCAGCGAAGGGTCGCGCCGCGCCCGTCGATCAGGGCCGCTGCGCGCACCGCCGCCTGATAGGCCGCATCGCGGTCGAGACCGGTGACCGGGATGAGCGGATTGCCGGCGGTTCGCGCTTCATCGAGGATGAAGCTGAGCGGGTGCCGCCCGTCGGGCATTCGCGCATTGTCCGGGAGACGGGCAGTATCGACGAGCGCGGGCCGGCCCTTCCATTTGGCGCCGAGGCGTTTGCCGAACAGGATGAGATGGTCGTCCAGATCCTTTTTCGGCTTTTGGAGCTCGAAGTCATAATCGGGCGGCAGGATTTCGATCAGCGGGAGAGTCGCGTCCTTCTGATCCTCGCGCAGCCGGAACAGCGCTTCATACTCACCCTGTCGCCAGCGCAGCAGCGGGACATAGGGTTGCGGGAAAACAGCGGGCTGAGCAACCATAAGCCTATCTCATCCTTACCATCCAAACTGCTGCCGGACCTCGCCATTGCCGACGAGGGTGCGCAGTAACGTGTAGTCATTGGCCTCGCGCCGGACGCGGCCGGCGATGATCGCCGCGCCCACGCCGAACCTTTTGGCATCGGTGCGCACCGCCGCCTCGGTGCGGGTGAAGCGGGAGACGCCGAGCGCCCATCTGGCCGCGGGCAATAGTGTCTCCTGCGCGAACAGATCCGCTTCGGTCTCGATCTCGGAGCCGGCCGGCGCCTCGGTATCGTCGAAGATCGACGCATAGCCCTGGCCGATGTGCAGCTTGAGATGGCCAAGCTCATGGAACAGGGTGAACCAGAAATTGTCGAGCCGGTCGTGGCGCAAGGTGAGCGCGATGATCGCATAGCCATCGGGCGTCGCCAGAGCGGCGCCGTCGAGCAGGGTGCTCGGCAGATGCTTCTCGACCACCAGTGCGATCCCGATCGCGCGCAAATGGTCGATCGCCCTGGCCGGCCCATCCGCCGCGAGCGTCAGAGCGACGAGATTCGCGAGCCACGCATCGTCGATCAGTGCGGGATCGAAGCGAGCCGCCGGGGCATCGCGCTCGGCCAGTCGACGCACGCGCGCTTCCCACGCGGCGATTGCCGCTTCATGGACCTGCCCGCTGGCGCGGACCGACTTGCGATGCAGTGCCGGCGCGACATTGCGCGACGACGGCCCGCGCAGAAATGCCGGGATGATGTCGGCCGCGGCCTTGCGCGCGTCGGCCAGCGATCCGGCGAAATCCTCGAACCAGCCGCGCTTGTACATTTCGGAAAGCGGAAAGGCCTGCCAGACCTTAGGATCGACCGATGCCATGGCGGTGTCGCCGATCAACTCGGCGCGCTTGGCGATCCTGACGCCCAGGGCGTCGGACACCTCGACCAGCCGGTCGAGCGACGCCGACCGATAGCGCTCGGCTTCGTACCGCTGGACCTGCTGTTCCTTGAGCCCGAGATAGTCGCCCAGCTCACGCTGGCTGAGCCCGCGTGCGATGCGAGCCTGGATGAGAATGTCGGGAAGTTCACCCAGCGTTTCGGCCTCGAACCGGGTCACCTGTCCGGCGCGCAGGCGATCATAGAGATCGGCCTCCTCCTCGAGGTCGGCAAGCTGACTGGTGAGCGCATCGTGCTGCGCTTTCACCAGTGCAGCGGGCAGCGCCGGCTGCGACGCGCCATCCAGCGCCGCCAGCGCTTCTTGGA
>JBQCEK010000473.1:0-5203 GCA_051960335.1 Sphingomonas sp. | reverse complement strand
CGTCCGGGTCATCTTCAGCTTGCCGTTCTTGACGCCGAAGCCAAGCCGCCCCTCGACCAGATCGAGCGCGTCATGGCCGAATTGTTCGAACCGCCAGCCCTCGAGGATCGCCAGCCCGTCGCGCTTGCCGGCGGCGAGCGCTTCCAGATCGTCGCTGCGCGCCAGCAGCTTCGGCGCGACATCGATTTCGCGCGCGCGAATCTTGAGCAGAAGCTTCAGCAGATCGGCGATCAGCCCGCCTTCCTTGCCCAGCCCCGGCTTGCGATCGTCGCGCGCGGGAAGCTCGTCGCCCGACATCGGCCGCGCCGCTTCGAGCGCGTCCATCAGCCGCCCGCCGATGTCATTCCCCGCCCATGCGGCCGAAAGCCCGCGCACGCGCGCCAGATCGGCCTGTTTGCGGGGCGGCGATCCGGCGAGATCGGCGAGCGTTTCGTCCTTCATGATGCGCCCGCGCGGCAGATTCTTGCCCTGTGCCTCGAGCTCGCGCCAGCGGGCGAGCGCCTTCAGCCGCCCGAGCACTTCGGGCTTGCGGCCGGCGATGCGGACGCGCTTCCACGCGAGATCGGGGTCGTTGGCGTAATTGGCGGGATCGGCGATCCGCTCCATTTCCTGATCGAGCCACGCGCCGCGGCCAGTTTTCTTCAGCCGTTCGAGCATCTTCGGGAAGATTGCCGCGAGGTGCGTGACGTCGGCGATCGCATAATCGATCTGCCGCTTGTCCAGCGGCCGGCGCGACCAATCGGTGAAGCGCGCGCCCTTGTCCACCGTGACGCCAAGCCACGCATCGACGAGATTGCCGTAGCCGACCTGTTCCCCTTGCCCCAGCGCCATCGCCGCGATCTGCGTGTCGAACAGCGGGTGCGGGGTGGTGCCGGTGAGATTATAGACGATTTCCAGATCCTGGCCGCCGGCGTGAAAGACCTTCAGCACCTCTTCATTGGCCGTCAGCAGTTGCAGCAGCGGCGTGAGATCGATTCCCGGCGCCATCGGATCGATCGCCGCGGCCTCGTTCTCGTCGGCGATCTGGATCAGGCACAGCTCGGGCCAGAAGGTGTTCTCGCGCATGAATTCGGTATCGACGCAGACGAACGGCGCGTTCGATAGCCGATGGCAGAGATTGGCGAGGGTTGCCGAGTCCTCGATCAGGTCATGGATGTGCATCGCGGCTCCATAGCGAGCGCCGCGCGGGTTGACAAAGCGCCAGTTGCAAGGGAAGCGCGGCCACTCTTTTTAGCGTCATCCCCGCGGAGGCGGGGACCCATCTCCCGACGGAACCACAAGGGGGACGGACAGGAGATGGGTTCCCGCTTCCGCGGGAATGACGGGATGTTTGAAAGACGGTTGATCATGCACGCCTATCGCACCCACACTTGCGGCCAGCTTCGCGCCGAGCACACTGGCGAGACGGTCCGCGTCTCGGGCTGGGTCCATCGCAAGCGCGATCACGGCGACCTGGTGTTCATCGACCTGCGCGATCATTACGGCATGGTGCAGATCGTGACCGAGGTCGATGGTCCGGTGTTTTGGGTGATCGAGAAGCTGCGCCCCGAAAGCGTGGTGACGATCACCGGCAAGGTGACGAAGCGCGCCAGCGAGGCGGTCAACCCGAACCTGCCGACCGGTGAAGTCGAAATCCGCGCCGAGGATGCGATCGTGCTCTCCGCCGCCGCCGAGCTGCCGCTGCCGGTCGCGGGCGAGCAGGACTATCCCGAGGACGTACGGCTTCGCTACCGCTTCCTCGATCTGCGCCGCGAGACGCTGCACGCCAATATCGTCAAGCGCACCAAGATCATCTCGGACATGCGCCGGCGCATGGAAGGCGCGGGGTTCACCGAATATTCGACGCCGATCCTGACCGCGTCGTCGCCCGAAGGCGCGCGCGACTTCCTGGTGCCCAGCCGCATCCATGCCGGCAAGTTCTACGCGCTGCCGCAGGCGCCGCAGCAGTACAAGCAGTTGCTGATGGTCGCCGGATTCGATCGCTATTTCCAGATCGCGCCGTGCTTCCGCGATGAAGACCCGCGCGCCGATCGCCTGCCGGGCGAATTCTACCAGCTCGACCTGGAGATGAGCTTCGTCACGCAGGAGGATGTGTGGAACACGATGGAGCCGGTGATCGCCGGCGTGTTCGAAGCGTTCGCCGACGGCAAGCACGTGACGCCGGCGGGCAGCTTCCCGCGCATTCCGTATAGCGAGGCGATGCTCAAATACGGATCGGACAAGCCCGATCTGCGCAATCCGATCATCATCACCGACGTGACCGACCATTTCCATGGATCGGGCTTCGGCATTTTTGCGAGCATCGTCGCGGGCGGCGGCGTGATCCGCGCGATTCCGGCGCCTGGTGCAGGCGCGGGCAGCCGCAAGTTCTTCGACGACATGAACAATTGGGCGCGCGCGGAAGGCTATTCGGGGCTCGGCTATATCAACATCAAGGACGGCGAGCCGGGTGGCCCGATCGCCAAGAACCACGGCCCCGAAGCGACGGCGAAGCTGATCGAGGCGCTGGGCCTTGGCCCGAACGACGGCGTATTCTTCGCCGCCGGCAAGGAAGGGCAGGCGGCCAAGCTCGCCGGGCTGGCGCGCATCCGCACCGGCGAGCAGCTCGACCTGATCGACAAGGATCGGTTCGAGCTGTGCTGGATCGTCGATTTCCCGTTCTACGAATATGACGAGGACGAGAAGAAGATCGATTTCGCGCACAACCCGTTCTCGATGCCGCAGGGGGGGCTGGAGGCGCTGAACGGCGAGGATCCGCTGGCGCTCAAGGCGTTCCAGTACGACATGGTGTGCAACGGGTTCGAGATCGCATCGGGATCGATCCGCAACGAATCGCCCGAGACGATGGTCAAGGCGTTCGAGCTGGTCGGGCTCTCCAAGGCCGATGTCGAGGAGCGCTTCGGCGGGCTCTACCGCGCGTTCCAATATGGCGCGCCGCCGCATGGCGGGATGGCCGCAGGCGTCGATCGGATCGTCATGCTGCTGTGCGGTGCCGTGAACCTGCGCGAGATCACGCTGTTCCCGATGAACCAGCGCGCCGAGGACCTGCTGATGGGCGCGCCATCGACGGCCAGCATGAAGCAGCTGCGCGAGCTGTCGATCCGCGTGATCGAGCCGCAGGCCAAGCCGGCGACGAAGGATGTGGATGCGGTGGTGGCGCCCAAGGCGGGCTGACGCTCACCGTCCCTCCGGACTTGTTCCGGGGGCCAACGTGCCGCAAACCAACGAGACGTTTGTGTTCGTCGCGCGTTGGATGCCGGAACAAGCCCGGCATGACGGAGTAGGCATGAGCATCGATCTTCACGACTATGAAGCCGGCCGCAAATATGACGGCCATTACAAGAAAGACCTGAAGAAGCTGCAGAAGCGGCTGGAGCGCATTCAGGTCGCGCATGCGATGCACAAGCGGCCGGCGATCATCGCGCTCGAAGGTTGGGATGCAGCGGGGAAGGGCGGGATCATCCAGCGGATGACCGCCGAATGGGATCCGCGCTTCTACGAAGTCTGGCCGATCAGCGCGCCGACCCCGCCCGAGCTGGCGCATCATTTCCTGTGGCGATTCTGGAAGCGGTTGCCCGAGGCGGGCGACATCGCCGTGTTCGATCGCTCCTGGTATGGCCGCGTGCTCGTCGAGCGGGTCGAGGGGTTTGCCAGCGAGCCCGACTGGCGGCGCGGTTATGATGAGATCACCGCCTTCGAGGCGCAGCAGATCGAGGGCGGCACGACCGTGGTGAAGCTGTTCATTCACGTGACGCAGGCCGAACAGGACCGTCGGCTCAAGGCGCGGCTCGAGGAGCCGTGGAAGCATTGGAAGACCGGCCTTGAGGATTATCGCAATCGATCGAAGCGCGACGCCTATCTCCGCGCGATGCACGACATGTTCGAGCACACCGATACCAAAAAGGCGCCTTGGACGGTGATCGACGGCAACGACAAGAAAGCGGCACGGATCGCGGCGATGACGGCGGTTGCCGACGCGCTGGAGGCGCATGTGGCGATGGAGCCGCCGCCGATCGATCCCGAGGTGGAGAAGGTGGCGAAGGCGGCGTTGGGGCTGGATTGACGCTGCGAGAGCATCCCCGGCCTCGTTCGTGCCGAGCCTGTCGAAGCACGTGATCGGGATGTGGCGCGTGAAATTCGCCCTTCGACAAGGCGAACGGACGGGAGCGGGGGCTGCGCTACCGCAGCTTGGCGATGCTCAGGCCGTCTTCCTTGGCGCGCTGTTTCACCGATTCCTCGCTGCGGGTCAGCGCCTTCGCGATCGCCTTCAGCGCCATGCCCTTCTTGGCCAGCGTGTGCAGCTTCTGGATCTCGTCCTGGCGCCACGGCTGGCGGTGACGCTCGAACCCTTTTTCGCTCATGCCGCCGTCTCGGCCGGGATCGAGGCGACGTCAAGCACCTCGATCGCCTCTGCCTTGCCGTTGAAGTCCACCGTTTCGCCCGCCATCGCGCCGATCAACGCATTGGCCAGCGGCGCAGCAAAGCCAATCCGATCGTGCGCCGGATCGGCCTCGTCCGCGCCGACGATGTCGATTGCGCGTTCGGCGCCGTTCAGTCGGAAGCGCACGCGCGATCCGATCCCCGCCTCGCCATCAGCAGGCGGAGGGGCGATCTCGGCGGTCGCCATGCGCGTCGCCCAATAGCGCAACTCGCGCCGCAGCATCTCGGCATCGTCGCCCTCGGCGGCGGCGATGGCGGCGTCGAGCGCCGCCACCCTGGCATCGATCAGCCGTTTGCCGCGCGGCGTCACCAGGTTGGGCCCCGGCGGAAGCGGCAGCTCGAAGCGCGGCTCCTTATGCTCCTCGTCGCTTTCGCGGCGGAATGCGACGCTCATGTCGATCTCCTCATCACAGGCCAACGATCGATGCCCGCCATCGCTCCCTAACCGCGATCCGGCAGGCATATAAAGACATCTTTATATTTGATTTGGAAGCGCCGGGCCTTTATGTCGGGGGCATCCGGCTGCGCCTGTCGCGCGCCAGCTAAATCGATTTCAGGAGATTATTTGTGGCCACCGCCCCCGTCATCGAGCGCAACGACTATGTCATCAAGGACATCGGCCTCGCCGATTTCGGCCGCGCCGAGATCAACATCGCCGAAACCGAGATGCCCGGCCTGATGGCGCTGCGCGAGGAATTTGGCGCATCGCAGCCGTTGAAGGGCGCGCGCATCGTCGGCTCGCTGCACATGACGATCCAGACGG
>JBQCEK010000472.1:0-3205 GCA_051960335.1 Sphingomonas sp. | reverse complement strand
CGCGGTCGACGCCGGCGAAGGCGTCCAGCAGGGCGCGGTGCCCCCGCGCGTCGAGCAAGCCGCGATCGTCATGCTGGCCGTGGATTTCCACCAGCGCCGCGCCCAGCTCTCGAAGCAGCGCGGCGGACGCCGGCTGATCGTTGACGAAGCCGCGGCTGCCGCCGTCGCTTTTGACGATCCGCCGAACGATCAGCGGTTCGCCGCGTTCGATCTCGAGGCCATTATCCGCGAGCAGCGCCAGCGCGGCGCTTCCTTCGGGTGGATCGAAGCTTGCCGTCACCACCGCCTGCGTCGCGCCGGCGCGCACCAGCGCGCTGTCGCCGCGCGCGCCGAGCGCCAGCCCCAGCGCATCGAGCAGGATGGATTTGCCCGCCCCCGTCTCTCCGGTCAGCAAGCCGAGGCCGCCGTGGAAATCCAGATCGAGCGCCTCGATCAGCACGACATCGCGGATGGAAAGGGCGGTCAGCATCGTGCGCCGGACCCTAGGGTCGGGACCCATTGCTGGCAACGGTCGGGACGGAGCCGAAATCGCCCCGCCGCTCCGCGGTCGCCCGGAGACGCGCGCCGAAAACAGGCGCGTGGAATTCGCTCGTCAGTTGGGCTGCACCTCACCGCCCGATGCGGGCGGCTTGGTTGCCGGCGTCTGATCTTTCGCGGTGCCGCCGCCGCTCGCCGATCCGGTTTCCGCCATGTTGCCCTGCGTGCCCGATTCGCCTCGGGTGACGATCTCCGGCCCGGTTGCCGTGGTCTTGCTCTGCTCGACGCCTTCGTGCGGCGGATGCTCTTTCATCAACTTATAGGCGCGCTGATACCAGAATGTTCCGGGGTAATTGGCGCCAAGCACCGCTGCCGCCTGCTGCGCCTGATCGGGCACGCCGAGCGCCAGATAGGTCTCCGTCAGCCGCATCAGCGCTTCCGGCACATGGGTAGTCGTCTGATATTCATCGATCACCCGACGGAAGCGCAGCGAGGCGGCAAGCCATTGGCCGCGATTCTCATAGAAGCGCCCGATCTCCATTTCCTTGCCGGCAAGGTGATCGCGCACCAGGTCGACCTTCAGCCGCGCATCCTGGGCGTAGCGCGAATCGGGATAGCGCCGGATCAGTTCGTTGAGCGAATCGAGCGCTTGTTGCGTGATCTTCTGATCGCGGGTGACGTCGGCGATCTGCTGGTAATAATCGAGCGCGATCAGATAATAGGCATACACTGCATCGCGATTGCCCGGATGGACCGAAATGAAGCGCTGCGCCGAGGCGATCGACTTGGTGTAATCGTGATCGAGATAATAGCTGAAGGCGCTCATCAGTTCGGCGCGGCGTGCCCAGATCGAATAGGGATGCTGCCGCTCGACTTCGTCGAACAGCGCGCCCGCCAGTTTATAGTCGCCGCGATCGAGATGATCCTTGCCGGCGCTGTAGAGCGTGCCCACGTCGCGCGCGACATAAGGCAGCTCGCCCTTGGTGCGATTGCGCGCGCAGCCGGCGATGGTGAGCGAGCAGGCGGCGATCAGCGCGAGCGCGAACGGACGGGACGTGAGGTTACGCATGGACGAGGTCCTTAGCCGAGGCCGAGCAAGCCGAACAATCCCCATTCGTCGATGAGCGCGCGCTGAATGTCGGGATCGGGTAGCGATGGCACGGCGTTGTCGTTATCGAACCCCGCGATATCGGCAAAGAGGAATCGCCATGCCCGCCACGCTGCTCGCCACCCGTCGCGTCGAAAAGCCCTGGGGGCGCCGCGATCTGTGGCCCGGTTTCGCTGATCCGGCGCCGGATTCTGCGCCGATCGGCGAAGTGTGGTTCCAGACGCCGGGTGACGGCAATCCCGAACTTCTCGTCAAATATCTGTTCACCAGCGAGCATCTGTCGGTGCAGGTCCACCCCACCGACGCCGAGGCGCAGCGCGCGGGCTATCCGCGCGGCAAGGACGAGGCGTGGCTGATCCTTGCCGCTGAGCCCGGCGCGACCATCGCGCTCGGCACCAAACAGCCGATGAGCAAGGACGAATTGCGCGCTGCTTCGCTGGACGGCTCGGTCGAGCATCTGCTCGACTGGAAGCCGGTCAAACCCGGCGACTTCATCTATTCGACGGCCGGCACCATCCATGCCATCGGCGGCGGGCTGACGCTGATCGAGATCCAGCAGAATGTCGATCTGACTTACCGGCTCTACGATTACGGCAGCGACCGTGAACTGCATCTCGACGAGGGCGTCGCGGTATCCGATCCGCGGCCGTTCACGCCGTTGCCCGCTCCGGCGCCGACCGGCGATCCCGATCGCACGATCCTGGCCGAAGGGCCGAAATTCGTGGTCGAGCGCTGGCCCGCCGGCACGCGCGCCATCGCGCTGCCCGAAGGAACGCCCGGCTGGCTTGTCCCGGTGAGCGGGGAAGGCGTGGCGGACGGCGTCGCCTGGCGCGCCGGCGAATGCGTCATGGTGACGGGCGCGGCCACCCTGCATGCCGAAGAGGGCAGCGATCTGTTGTTCGCCTATCCCGGCGACAAGCGGCTCTGACGGTAAAGGCGCGGCGGCCTAGTCGCCGCCGCGCGCCCGCGCCTCGGGATAGCTGCCGAGCAGGCGGACCCATTTCGAATGGAAAGCGAGCTCGTCGAGCGCGCGATCGACCGCCGGGTCGCCGGGCTTGCCCGCGATGTCGGCATAGAATTCGGTCGCCGCGAAGCTGCCGCCGCGCTGATAGCTTTCCAGCTTGGTCATGTTGACGCCGTTGGTCGCGAAGCCACCCATCGCCTTGTAGAGCGCGGCGGGCACATTCTTCACCTCGAAGATCAGCGTGGTGACGAACGGGCCATCGCCGGTCAGCGCTGCCGCCTCACGCGACAGCACGACGAAGCGAGTCATGTTGTGATCGGCATCGGCGATGTCGTCGGCCAGGCGCTTCAGGCCATAGATCGCCGCCGCGCCCGGCGGCGCCAGGGCGGCGGTTCGCGGATCGGCCAGTTCGGCCACGCGCGCCGCGGCGCCGGCGGTGTCCGGGTAGGAGATCGGCTCGATCCCCTTCGCCTTCAGCCAGTGCCGACATTGGCCGAGCGCCTGGGGATGGCTCATCGCCTCGCGAACCTCGGCCGTCTCTCCGAGTCCCATCAGCGAATAGCGGATCGGCAGGAAATGCTCGCCGGTGATCACCAGCCCCGATTCGGGCAGCAGGAAATGGATGTCGGCAACCCGCCCATGAAGCGAGTTCTCGA
>JBQCEK010000471.1:0-2075 GCA_051960335.1 Sphingomonas sp. | reverse complement strand
GCCAGGCGGTCGAGCGCGCCGAGCGTGCAAAGGGCCTGCACGAACTGATGGCCGAGGCCGCGCACTTCTTCGTCGATCAGCTGAACGGCATCGTCGGCGCCGAGGCACGGTCCGTGCTCGAGCGGCGCGGCATCAAGGCGGAGACCGCGCGGACCTTCGGCATCGGCTATTCGCCCGATTCGCGCGGGAAACTGCGCGAGGAACTTAAAAGCTATGGCGACCCCGCGCTGATCGAAGCCGGCATGCTGATCAAGGTCGACGACAAGGAACCCTATGACCGGTTCCGCGGGCGGCTGATGATCCCGATCCGCGACCCTCGCGGGCGCGTCATCGCGTTCGGCGGACGCGTCATCGGCCAGGGCGAGCCCAAATATCTCAACTCCCCCGATACCCCGCTCTTCGACAAGGGCCGTACGCTCTACAATCTCGACCGCGCCGCACCAGCCAGCCGCAAATCGGGCCGGGTGATCGTGGTCGAAGGCTATATGGACGTGATCGCGCTCGCTCAGGCGGGCATCGAAGAGGCCGTCGCGCCGCTCGGCACCGCGCTGACCGAGGGGCAGCTCGAACGACTATGGCGGCTCTCCGACGTGCCGATCCTGTGCTTCGACGGTGACGCGGCTGGGCAGAAGGCCGCGATCCGCGCCGCGATGCGCGCGCTTCCCATGCTGGCCCCTGGGCGCAGCCTCGCGTTCGTCACGCTGCCCGACGGGCTCGATCCCGACGATCTCGTTCGCCAACGCGGGCCGCAAGCGTTCGAGGCATTGTTGCGCAGCGCTCAGCCGCTCGCCGATCGGCTGTGGGCGCATGAATTGGCGGCCGAACCGCTCGATACGCCGGAGCAGCGCGCCGGGCTGCGCCAGCGCCTCACCGAGCGGGCCGAGGCGATCGCCGATCGCGGCGTTCGCACCGAATATGTCGCGGAATTTCGCCGCCGCTTCGATGCGCACTTCGCCCCGCCGCCTCGCCGGCCGTTCGTTCCCGGCGGCAAGGGCGGGCAGCGCAAGAACGGGCGTTGGATGCCTCCCCCCGCCCCTGTGACCAGCGAAGCGAAGGGCACCGGCATCCAGGCGTCGGGAATCGATCCCGTGCTGGCCAAGGCGGTGCTTGCCGGGTTGATTCGCCATCCGGCCGAAATCGCCCGGCATATCGAAGTGCTCGGATCGCTCAGAATGGCGGGCGGCGCGCTTGGGCGATTGTTCGAGGCGGTGGTCGATCTCGCGCTCGAAGAACAGGCGCTTGATAGTAACGGCGTACTCACCATATTGGCACGGTCCGGATTTGACTCAGTGGCCAGCGATTTGCTGAGGGCCGACACCCTGCCCTTTTCCTTCACGCAGAAGACCGCGGATGCCACGCGCGCCGCGGCCGATCTGAACGAAGCGATCGCGGTGCTGATTTCAGGGCCGGAGGTGGAGCGGGCTCTGGCCGATGCGACCGCCGCGTTACAGGCGGATACATCGGCGGAAGCCTTTGCCCGCCAGAATGCGTTGGTGCGCGAGCAGGCGGCGTTGCGTCACCGGCTTGCAAATCTGGTGCTGGCAGACGAAGACGACGAAACTCTTGATGCTTGAGGGCAATTGATGGCGAAGACAAACGGCAGCGGTGCCGACGACACGGTTGAAGTGAGCGACGCGCCGCTGATCGATCTCAATGAGGGCACGATCAAGAAGCTGATCGCGCGCGGCAAAAAGCGCGGCTACCTCACCTACGATCAGATCAACGAGGCGCTGCCTCAGGATCAGATGTCTTCGGACCAGCTCGAAGACATCATGGCCGCGATCAACGAAATGGGCATCAACATCGTCGAGAATGAGGAGGTCGGCGAAGACGCCGAACCCGATCGCGACGATGAAGAAGCCGAGGCGATCGATACCAGCGACGGCAGCCCCTCGCCGCCCGAAGCGCCGAAGAAGAAGGAAACCGTCGATCGCACCGACGATCCGGTGCGCATGTACTTGCGCGAAATGGGCGCGGTCGAGCTGCTCAGCCGTGAAGGCGAGATCGCGATCGCCAAGCGCATCGAGGCCGGCCGCGACACGATGATCTTCGGCCTGTGCGAATCGCCGATCACC
>JBQCEK010000470.1:0-2742 GCA_051960335.1 Sphingomonas sp. | reverse complement strand
CCGATACGAAGGCCGATTTCATCGGGCGGGTGTTTCGCATGCCGGGCGACGGCAAGCCGATCTCGATCATCGATGTGTCCGGCGTGCCTTCCGAAATCACCTCGGTGGTGGTTTCGGTGCTCAGCCGGATGGTGTTCGATTTTGCCATCTGGTCCCGCAACGAGCCGAAGCGGCCGATCCTGCTGGTCTGCGAAGAGGCGCATCGCTACATCCCCAGCGACGATCAGGCCGAAGGATCCTCGGTCGGCCGGATCCTCAGCCGGATCGCCAAGGAAGGCCGCAAATACGGCGTCTCGCTCGGCCTGATCACGCAGCGCCCTTCCGATCTCGCCGAGGGCGTACTGTCGCAGTGCGGCACGATCATTTCGATGCGGCTGAACAACGATCGCGACCAGGCGTTCGTCCGCGCCGCGATGCCCGAAGGCGCGCGCGGCTTTCTCGATTCGATCCCGGCGCTTCGCAACCGCGAATGCATCATCTGCGGCGAAGGCGTGGCGGTGCCGATCCGCGTCGCGTTCGATTCGCTTGAGGAAACGAAGCGCCCCGCCTCCGGCGATCCGCTGTTTTCAGAGCTGTGGCGCGACGTGGGCGACGAGGATGCGATCATCGCCCGCACGATCAAGCGCTGGCGCGCCCAAGGGCGCTGACACCGCGGCCAAGCGGCAGCGGGCTTTGCCCTGCGATGCCGTGATAAGCGGCGGTGAGCGAAAAAGGCTGGATGCCCCGCGTGGATTCGAACCACGATTGACGGAGTCAGAGTCCGTAGTCTTGCCGTTAGACGACGGGGCAACGAGGCGCGCGATCTAGGCGGCGCGGCGGAGGCTGTCAACGCCGCGCTGGGGCTGTCGCTTGCCGCTGGGCGCGCGATGCGCTACCTTCGCTGCCAAGCACCGGGCGGCCCTGCGCCGTCGCGGCAGAACATAATTGAGAGTGACGGCCATGGGGGATGCTCCCGCCAATACGCCGCACCGGCATGGTTCCGGCCATCGCCCGTCAGGCGCCCAGACGCGGCCGCGGTGGCCACAGGCGCAGCATTATGCCGCGCTCGATCTCGGCACCAACAACTGCCGGCTGCTGATCGCCCGACCGCAAGGCAACGGCTTCACGGTGATCGACGCCTTCTCGCGAATCGTCCGGCTGGGCGAGGGCATGGCGACCAGCGGGCGCATTTCCGACGCCGCGATCGAACGCACGCTGGCCGCGTTGACGGTGTGTGCGAGCAAGCTGCGGCGCCGTAACGTCACCCTGTCGCGCGCGGTGGCGACCGAAGCGTGCCGCCGAGCGAGCAACGGCGCCGACTTCATCGCGCGCGCGCAGGCGGAAACCGGCATCGTCCTCGACATCATTTCGGCGGAGGAAGAGGCGCGCCTCGCCGTGCTCGGCTGCCATGCGCTGATCGAGCCGGGCGACGATCCGGCGCTGGTGTTCGACATCGGCGGCGGATCGACCGAGCTGGTGCTGATAGATACGACCACGCCGGTGCCGACGGTGCTCGACTGGCACAGCGCGCCGTGGGGCGTCGTGTCGCTGACCGAAAGCGTCGGCCAGCGCGCGGGCGAGGATCTGGCCGGCGGCTATGCGCGGATGCGCCGCGTGGTGGCGGAAAGCTTCGCCGATTTCGCGCTGCGCTTGCCCCGCACGGTGCAGCGCCCGCGGCTGCTCGGCACCAGCGGCACCGTGACGACGCTGGCCAGCGTGCATCTCGCGCTCGATCATTATGATCGCTCGGCGGTCGATGGGCTGATCGTGCCGGCGACGGCGATGCGGCGGATCAGCAGCGATCTGTCGCGAATGACGCTTGCCGAGCGCGCCAAGGTGGCCTGCATCGGCGCCGAGCGCGCGGATCTGGTCGTCGCCGGCTGCGCGATCCTGGAGACGATCCTCGATCTGTGGCCGGCCGAGCGCCTGGGCGTCGCCGATCGCGGCATCCGCGAGGGCATCCTGCGCCGCCTGATGGGCACGCCGCGACCATGAGCCGGGGTGGATCGGGCGGGCGCGTGCGCGTCAAGACCGGGCGCGGACGCAGCGCGCAATCGACTCGCTGGCTCGAACGTCAGTTGAACGACCCGTATGTGCGCCGCGCCAAGGCGGAAGGGTATCGCAGCCGGGCGGCCTACAAGCTGATCGAGCTCGACGAGCGGTTCGCGCTGCTTCGCGGCGTCAAGCGCGTGATCGATCTGGGCATCGCGCCCGGCGGCTGGAGCCAGGTGGTCAAGAAGCAGCGGCCGGCGTGCGTGGTGGTGGGCATCGATCTGCTGCCGGTCGATCCGATCGACGGTGTAACCATCCTGCAGATGGATTTCATGGACGATCGCGCGCCGGAGCTGCTGATCGAGTCGCTCGGCGGCGAGGCCGATCTGGTGCTGTCGGACATGGCCGCGAACACCGTCGGCCATCCGCAGACCGATCACCTGCGGACGATGGGGCTGGTCGAGGCCGGCGTCGCGTTCGCCTGCGATGTGCTGCGGCCCGGCGGCGCGTTCGTCGCCAAGGTGCTGGCCGGCGGCGCGGATTCGGGGCTCGTCGCTGAACTGAAGCGCAATTTCGCCACGGTGAAGCACGCCAAGCCGCCGGCGAGCCGAAAGGATACATCCGAATGGTATGTAATTGCGCATGGGTTCAAGGGGCGGGCGGGCGCGGACGACGCGCCATAGGTCAGGCCCATTGACCTTAACCCAGATTGTTGCGCAACCTTAATCATCAGCTATGATCTTCTCGTCAGGGGGCGTTACCGATTTTGGC
>JBQCEK010000469.1:0-2807 GCA_051960335.1 Sphingomonas sp. | reverse complement strand
AGGCAAGGAGTTGGCGTTGGACGGCGAAGTTGAGCGTAACGAAGGCATCGTGGAAGCCCCGCCGAAAAAGGCCGGCACCAACTGGTGGGCCGAGATCAAGGGCATCCTGTGGCTGGTGCTCGCCGTGCTCGCCTTCCAGAGCCTGATCGCCAAACCGTTCTACATCCCATCGGAATCCATGCTGCCCGATCTTAGGGTGGGCGATCGGCTGGTGGTGACCAAATACCCCTATGGCTGGTCGTTCGTCTCTCCAGTGCTCCCCGATCCGGTCGCGATATTTGATAGTTTAGTGCTGCGCCAATCCGAGCAAAGCTGGGCTTTTCAATTACCGTTCATCCACGGCCGCTTGTTCGGCCACATGCCCAAGCGCGGCGACGTCGTGATCGTCACCCCGCCGGGCAAGCGCGAGGATTATATCAAGCGCGTGATCGGCCTGCCGGGAGACCGTTTGCAGGTGCAGGGCGGTGTCGTCATCCTCAACGGCAAGCCGGTGGAGCGCGGACCGTTGCATTACCGCGACCTGCCGGTCGACGACAATTCGACCTGCGATCCGATGCAATATCCCGGCGCTCGGCAAATGGGGCCGAACGGCAAGATGATCTGCCACTTGCCGATCATCACCGAAACGCTGCCCAATGGCCGCAGCTACGACACGGTCGATCTGGAGCCGAACAGCCCTGGAGACAATTACGGCCCGATCACCATTCCCAATGACAGCGTGTTCCTGATGGGCGACAATCGCGATCGCAGCGCGGACAGCCGCTTTCCGCTGGTCGAGGAAGGGCTCGGCGGCCCGGTGCCGTGGGAATATCTGGGCGGCCGCGCCGAATTCATCACCTTCTCGCTCGATGGCAGCGCCACCTGGAATCCGCTGACCTGGTTCACCGATTTCCGCGGCGGTCGCGTGGGCCTGACGCTCCATCCCAAGCAGACCCAGCCGCAATGAGCGGGGAGCCGCGCACCGTCGTCGCCCAGCCGGGGCCGAACGAGATGCGCGATCCGCTGGTCCGCGCCGAGCTGAAGCGCGCGGCCGTCTGGCTCGGCCTTGCCGCGGGGATGGCGCTGGTGGTGCTGCTGATCCAGCCGCTGCTGATCATCTTCGCAGGGCTGGTGTTCGCCTCGATGCTCGATGGCGGGGTGCGGTTGCTCGGCAAGGTGCTGCCGATCCCGCGCGGCTGGCGGTTGCTGATCGTCGTGCTGTGCGTCGTCGCCTTCATCCTGGGCGTGTTCTACCTCACCGGGGTGCAGATCGCGGCGCAGGCCGAACAGCTCCGCACGACGCTGGAGGCGCAGGCCAACCGAGTGACGAGCTGGGCCGCCGACATGGGCTTGATGCCGGGGCGCGCCGATATCAGCGGGCTCGCTCGCCAGGCGCTCGGCTCGATCGGGCGAGTCACCTCGTTCGTCGGCACCGCGATCGGCGCCTTGTCCAGCCTGTTCGTGGTGATGGTGATCGGGCTGTTCGTGGCGATGGAGCCGCGCATCTACGATCGCGGCCTGCAATGGATGGTGCCGCTCGATCACCGCGACAATTTCGCGGCGACGATCGATCGGATGGCGGCGACGCTGCGCAAGCTGCTCGCCGGCCGGCTGGCGGGCATGGCATTCGAAGGCTTTCTTACCTGGGCGATCCTGATGATCGTCGGCGTGCCGATGGCGCTGGTGCTCGGCCTGATCGCGGCGATCCTGGCCTTCATTCCCAACATCGGCGCCTTCGTCACCGGCGTGCTGATGACGGCGGTCGGCTTCTCCGCGGGGGTGGACAAGGGGATTGCGGCGCTGTGCACCTATTTCGTCGTGCAGACGTTCGATGGGTATGTCGTGATCCCGATGGTGGCGCGAAAGACGGTTGACCTGCCGCCCGCGCTCACGCTCGGCGCGCAGATCCTGGCGAGCACGCTGTTCGGCGTGCTGGGGCTCGCGCTGGCCGATCCGATGACGGCGATGATCAAGGTCGGGCTGGAACGGAAATCGGAGCAGGAAGCCGAACAACACGGCGAAGCCGCGCCCGAGCCGGCATGACCA
Organism: Sphingomonas sp.; assembly: GCA_051960335.1. GTDB lineage: Bacteria > Pseudomonadota > Alphaproteobacteria > Sphingomonadales > Sphingomonadaceae > Sphingomonas. The sequence goes on along the minus strand of JBQCEK010000469.1, from coordinate 782 downwards.
TCGTGCTTCACGATTACTGGCGGTCCTCGGCCAGCTACCGCGTTCGGATCGCGCTCAACCTGAAGCGCATTCCCTATCGAGTGACGCCAGTCGATCTCGTCGCGGGCGCGCAGCGCGGGGCGGACAATCTCGCGCGCAATCCGCAAGGGCTTGTCCCCACGCTCGAGGTCGATGGCGCGGCGATCACGCAAAGCCTGGCGATCATCGACTGGCTCGATGCGACGCATCCCGAGCCGCGGCTGCTGCCGGCCGATCCGCTCGCCCGCGCGCAGGCGCTGTCGCGCGCGCTGCTGATCGTCTGCGACATCCACCCGATCGACAATCTGCGCGTGCTCAAGCGGCTGGAAAGCCAGTTCGGCGCGGATCAGGCCGCCAAGGACGACTGGTATCGCCATTGGGTGGCAACCGGGCTCGACGCGCTCGAGCGGATCGCCGGGGACGGCCCGTTCCTCGGCGGCGCTTCGCCGGATATTTCGGACGTGTGCCTGGTGCCGCAAATGTATAACGCGCGCCGATTCGATCTGCCGCTCGATCCCTATCCCAAGCTGGTCCGCGCCGATGCGGCGGCCGCCGCGATCGACGCCTTCGCCGCCGCCCATCCCGATCGCGTCAAGCCCTGAGGCGCGCCGCCACCAGCCGATCGAACAGCGCGAGATAGGCCGCCCCCGCCTCTAAGCCGGGCTCCGGAATCGGCGTCGGGGGCGCGCCGGCGGGGGGGCGCCCCCGATAGAGCGCCCCCCCCCCCCCCCCCGGCTCGCCCCCCCCCACCCCCCCCCCCCCGG
>JBQCEK010000468.1:0-17380 GCA_051960335.1 Sphingomonas sp. | reverse complement strand
TGTGCTGGCGGCTGAGTGCGGCCAGCGGCGCCACGTCTTCTGCGGCGATTTGCCCGGCGATCGGCCGGGCGGCGGCGAGCGACGCCAGATAGATCGATTGCCGGTCGCGGCCGATCGCGGCGAGCATCCGATCGAACAGGCGGCCGGCCTCCCCGGTCAGCAGCCGGCCGCTCGCGGCGTCCTCGCGCTCGGGCATGTCGACCAGCACCATCAGCCCCGATTCGGCATTGCCCTCGGCCGCGATCAGGCGGCCCCAGCCGGCATCGGGCGCCGCCGAGCCGATCCGCCATGCCTCGAAGGCCGCCAGCGTGGCGGGCGGCTTCTCGGGCGCGGGCGCTGGGGCGGCGGTGGCGGCGGCTGCGCCCGCGCCCGTCGATGGCACGGATGCCAGCCAGTCGCGCGGCGCTTCGTCGACCAGCGTGTCGACGCCGGCTTCCTGCCACCAGTCGAGCGCGCTTGCCGCGGCCGCATTCCAGTCGATGTGCTGATCCGCCCCCATGATGCTGGCATCAAGGTCACTGGTTGACGTAACGGTCAATTCGCGGGCACGCGTGATTGGACAGGACGTGGCCGGGACGCGACGAGCGCGTCATGCCCGCTGGGGAGATGATGATGAGCGAACGCGAGTCGATGCCGTATGACGTGGTGATCGTCGGCGCGGGCCCGGCCGGGCTCGCCGCGGCGATTCGATTGAAGCAGCTTGCTGCGGAAAAGGGCGGGGAGCTTTCGGTCTGCATCCTCGAAAAGGGATCGGAGGTCGGCGCGCACATCCTGTCGGGTGCGGTGATCGATCCCAAGGCGCTCGACGAACTAATCCCCGATTGGCGCGATCAGGGCTGCCCGCTCGCCGAAACGCCGGTCACCGAAAATCATCACTGGGTGCTGTCGCGGCGCGGCCGGCGATCGATGCCCGAATTTCTGCTGCCCCCGTTCATGCGCAATCACGGCACCTATACCGGCAGTCTCGGCAACCTGTGCCGCTGGCTCGCCGGCCAGGCCGAGGCGCTGGGGGTGGAGATTTTCCCCGGTTTCGCGGCGGCCGAAATCCTGTTCGACGGTGACAATAAGATTGTCCGCGGCGTCGCGACCGGCGACATGGGCGTGGCGCGCGACGGCAGCCACAAGCCCGATTACCAGCCGGGGCTCGAACTCCACGCCAAATACACCTTGTTCGCTGAAGGCGCGCGCGGCCATCTGACCAAGGAGTTGATCCGCCTGTTCGATCTGCGCGCGGATTGCGATCCGCAGATCTACGGCATCGGCATCAAGGAATTGTGGGACATTCCCGCCGATCAGCACGTTCCCGGCCGTGTGATCCACACGCAGGGCTGGCCGCTCAGCGAAACCGAAGGATCGAACGGTGGCGGCTTTCTCTATCATCAGGCGAACGGGCAGGTCGCGCTCGGCTTCGTCACCTGGCTCAGCTATACCAATCCGCATCTCTCGCCGTTCCACGAGATGCAGCGGTGGAAGACGCATCCGGCGATCGCCGCCATTCTCGAAGGCGGCAAGCGCGTGTCCTACGGCGCACGCGCGATCAGCGATGGCGGCTGGCAATCGGTGCCCAGGCTGGTGTTCCCCGGCGGTGCGCTGATCGGCGATTGCGCGGGCTTCCTCAACGTGCCGCGCATCAAGGGCACGCACACCTCGATGAAATCGGGCATGATGGCGGCCGAAACGGCGTTCGCCGCGATCGCCGCCGGCCGGGCGCATGACGAGCTTGCCGCTTACCCCGAGGCCTATCGATCGAGCTGGGTCGAAAAGGAGCTTCGCGTCGTCCGCAACGTCGCGCCCTTGGTCAAGAAGTTCGGCGATGCGATCGGCTCGGGCCTCGCCGGCGTCACGATGTGGCTGGAACATTTCGGCCTGCGCATGCCCTTCACGATGAAGCATCACCCCGATCACGAAAGCCTGTGGCGCAAGGATCTGGTGCCGAAGATCGATTATCCGAAGCCCGATGGCGTGCTGACCTTCGACCGTCTTTCCTCGGTGTTCATCTCGAACACCAATCACGAGGAGGATCAGCCCTGCCACCTGACGCTCAAGGACCCGGCGATTCCGATCGACTACGATCTGCCGATGTACGACGAACCGGCGCAGCGTTATTGCCCGGCGGGCGTTTATGAAGTGGTGGGCGAAGAGGAAGGCTCGCCGAAGTTCGTGATCAACGCGCAGAACTGCGTCCATTGCAAGACGTGCGACATCAAGGACCCGACCCAGAACATCAACTGGGTTGCGCCCGAAGGTGGTGGAGGACCCAATTATCCGAACATGTAAATCCGTCCTGCTCGCCGGCGTGCTGGCGATCGGCGTGGCGAGCCCGGCGCTGGCCGCGGCGCAATCGAGCGAGCTCGCGCAATATCTGAAGGCGCGCGCCGCCGATGCGGATGGCCATGTCGCGGCGGCGGCGAGCGATTACGCCGCGGCGCTGGCGGCGGCGCCGACCAATCCCGTGGTTGCGGTGCGCGCCTACCGCGCCGCGCTTGACGCCGGCGATTACGCCCTCGCCGATCGCGCCGCGGGCGTGCTGCGCGATGCTGGCGTCGCCCCGGCGGACAGCACGCTGCTGGCGGTGGCGGAGGCGATCCATGCGGGGGACAAGCGCGCCGCTTCGGCCGCGATCGATCGGCTCGGCGATACCCCGCTTGATTTCGCCGCGCCGATCCTGAAGGCTTGGCAGGCGTACGATAATGGCGACAAGGATCCCGTCGCGCAGTTGACGGGGGCCGCCGGGAACCCGCTCGGCCGGCGCTATGCGGCGGAAAACCGCGCGCTGCTGCTGATCGCGACCGATCACCCGGACGATGGCCTTGCCGCCGCGCGCGCGCTGCTGTCGCCCGATCAGGGCAGCTTCGATTTCCGCATCGCGGCCGCGCAATTGCTCGCCGCTAAGGGGCATAAGGATCAGGCCGAATCGCTTCTCGCCGGCGACGATCCGGTGCTCAGCCTGTTCCGCCAGTCGCTCGGCGATGGCGTCAAGCCGGGCCTCGCGTTCGGCGCGGCGCGGCTGTTCGATCGGCTCGCCGCCGATTTGTCGCACGATGATACCAGCCCGCTGTCGATCGTGCTCGCGCGAAGCGCGTTGCGCATCGATCCGAAGGACGATCGCGCCCGGTTGCTGCTCGCCCAGGCGCTGGAGGAGCGGCACGCCACCGCGCTGGCGCTCGAGGCGATCGATGCGATCGATCCGAACGGCCCCTATGCCACGATCGCGCGGGCCGCGCGTGTTGCGGTGCTCGACGATGCCGGCGACGCGCAGATGGCGCTCGCCGCCGCGGCGAAGCTCGATGCCGCGCCCGGCGCCACCGCCGCCGACGCGCAGCGCTACGGCGACGCCCTGATCGCGGTCGATCGCTTCGCCGATGCCGCCAAGGCGTATGACCGGGCGATCACTCGCGCCGGCGCCGCCGCCGATTGGTCGCTCTATCTGCAAAAGGGCGGCGCGCTGGATGAGGCGGGCGATTGGCCCGGCGCGCGTGCGGCGCTCGAAAAGGCGGTAGCGATGGCGCCCAACGAGCCACTGGCGCTCAACTATCTCGGCTATTCCTATGTCGAACATGGCGAAAATCTCGCCGGGGCGCTGGCGATGCTGGAAAAGGCCAGCACGCTCAAACCCGGCGATCCGGCGATCACCGATTCGCTCGGCTGGGCGTATTTCAAGCGCGGCGATTCGGCCAAGGCGCTGCCGCTGTTCGAACGCGCCGTCGAGGGCCAGCCCGCCGATGTCACGATCAACGAGCATCTGGGCGACGCCTATTGGCAGGCCGGCCGCTTCTTCGAGGCGCGCTATGCCTGGCGCGCCGCCGCCGTCAACGCGGACGCCGAGCAAAAGGCGCGGCTGCTCGCCAAGATCGACGATGGTCTCGCCGCCGGTCCGGTGAAGCACTGAACCGCCGATGATCGTCGAGCCGGCGCCGGCCAAGATCAATCTGGCGCTCCACGTCCGCCTGCGCCGTGCCGACGGCTATCATGCGATCGAGACGCTGTTTGCGTTCCTGCGCGATGGCGACGTGCTCCGCGTCGCGCCGGCCGATGCCGATAGCTTCGCCATCACTGGCCCCTTCGCCTCGGCGCTGGCGGGGGAGGGCGGCAACCTCGTGCTTGCCGCGCGCGATCGCTTCGCCGCGACGATCGCCCCGCTGCCGCCGCTCGCCGTCACGCTCGACAAGCGCTTGCCGATCGCCTCGGGCATCGGCGGCGGATCGGCCGATGCGGCGGCGATGCTGCGGGTCGCGGCGCGCCTCGGCGGCATCGCGATCGACGATCCGCGTCTCGCCGCCGCCGCGACGGCGCTCGGCGCGGACGTTGCCGCCTGCCTGAACGGGCGGACCGCGATCGGCACCGGCGTCGGCGAGCAGTTGGAGGCGATCGACGGGCTGGCCGGGCGGCCGGTGCTGCTGGTCAATCCCGGCGTCGCCGTTTCCACCGCGGCGGTATTCAAGGGATGGGACGGGATCGATCGCGGCCCGCTGCCGGGGGGTAACGCGATGGCGATCGCGCTTGCCGGCCGCAACGATCTCGCCGCCGCCGCCCGCACGATCGCGCCGGTGATCGATGCGGTGCTGGCCGAACTCGCCGCCGCGCCGGGCGTCCGGCTCGCGCGCATGTCCGGCTCGGGCGCGACGTGCTTCGCCTTGTTCGATGAAGACGTGGATCGCGCGGCGGCCGCCGAATCGATCCGCGCGCGGCATCCGGATTGGTGGCTGCTCGAATCGACCCTTGCCTGATTGGCCGGTGGTGGGGCATCGCCCGTCGCCATGATCGATTGGACGCTCGACGATGGCATCGCGCAACTCGCGCTCGATCGCGCCGCCGCGCGTAATGCCATTCCGGTCGCCGCCTGGGGCGATCTGGCCGCCGCGCTGCACGACATCGGCGAAAGCGACGCGCGCGTGCTGATCGTGCGATCGGCCGTGCCGGGGATTTTCTCGGCGGGCGCGGACATTGGCGATTTTGCTGCACTCCGCGAAGACCGGGCCGCGCGCGTCCGCTTCCGTGAGGCCATGCGCGCCGGCATCGAGTCGCTCGCCGCGCTGCCGATCCCCAGCATCGCCGCCGTCGATGGCGGCTGTTACGGCGCGGCCGTCGCGCTGGCGCTCGCCTGCGACATGCGCATCGCCGGCGCGGATGCGCGCTTCGCGACAACGCCGGCCAAGCTCGGCATCGGCTATCCAGGCGAGGATGTCGCCCGGCTGATCGCGCAGGTCGGGCGCGGCCAGGCGAGCCGGATGCTGTTCGCCGCCGAACCGATCGATGCGCCCGAGGCGGGGCGGATCGGCCTTGTGGAAATCATCGCGCCCGATGCCGATCAGGCGGCGCACGCGCTCGCGGCGGCAATCGCCGCGCACGCGCCGGGCGCCGTGGCGATGCTCAAGCGGACGCTCGCCGATCCGCGCGATCCCGCCCATGCCGCGGCGTTCGATGCGGCCTTTGGCGGCGAGGCGTTCGCCAGCGCCTTTGCCGATTTCCGGTCGCGGCGATCGGCATGAGCGCGCCGGACATCATTGCCGGCGGCGGCGACGTGCTGCTGCTATGCGATCACGCCTCCAACGTGGTGCCGGAAGGGATCGCGCTCGGCATTTCGCCCGATCTGCTCGATCTGCATATCGCCATCGATATCGGCGCCGAACCGTTGACGCGCGCGCTCGCCGCGCGGCTCGAATCGCCGGCGATCCTTGCCACCGTGTCGCGGCTGGTGATCGATCTCCACCGCGAGCCCGATCACCCCCATCTGATCCCGGCGATGAGTGACGGGCACGCGATACCGGGCAATCGCGATGCCGATCGCGATCACCGCGTCGCGCGCTTCCACCGGCCCTACCATGAAGCGCTCGCCGCGCTGATCGAGCGCACCCGGCCGCGCCTGCTCGCGTCGATCCATAGCTTCACCCCGCGCCTCGCCACGGCGGATGAAGCGCGCCCGTGGGAGGTTGGCATCCTCTACAATCGCGATGATCGCGCCGCGCGTATCGCGATCGATCTGCTGCGCGCCGCCGGCCTCGAAACCGGCGATAACCAGCCCTATTCGGGCAAGCTGCTCAACGCGACGCTCAATCGTCACGGCGAGGCGCGCGGGCTGCCCTATCTCGCGATCGAGGTCCGCAACGATCTGATCGCGGATGCCTCGGGCGTTGCGCGCTGGACAGACATTCTCGCCCCGATTTTGATCGAAACGCGCAATAGGGTTGCGTAAAAGCCGGCGATCGGGAAATAGCCTGTCGCCATGACTCGCCAGTTCGATAAATCCCGCCTGCCCAGCCGTCACGTTTCGGTCGGGCCCGAACGCGCCCCCCATCGCAGCTATTATTATGCGATGGGCATTCCCGAGGAGGATATCGCCAAGCCGTTCGTCGGCCTCGCCAGCGCCGGCAACGATTCGGCGCCGTGCAACACCACGCTTGATATGCAGGCCGATGCCGCGCGCGCCGGCGTGATCGCGGGGGGCGGCATGCCGCGCCGCTTCAACACGATCACCGTCACCGATGGCATCGCGATGGGGCATCAGGGCATGAAATCCTCGCTCGTCAGCCGGGAGGTGATCGCCGATTCGGTCGAGCTGTCGGTGCGCGGCCATTGCTACGACGCGCTGGTCGGCTTCGCCGGGTGCGACAAGTCGCTCCCCGGCATGATGATGGCGATGCTTCGCCTCAACGTGCCGAGCATCTTCGTCTATGGCGGCTCGATTCTGCCCGGCCATTTCCACGGCAAGGACGTGACGGTCGTCGATGTGTTCGAAGCGGTCGGCCAATATGCCGCCGGCGGTTGCCCGTTGCAGGAGTTGATCGATCTCGAAAAGGTCGCCTGTCCCGGCCACGGCGCCTGCGGCGGCCAGTTCACCGCCATCACGATGGCCTGCGTGGGCGAGGCGATCGGGCTGAGCCTGCCCAATTCCAACATGATGCCCGCCGCCTATCCCGATCGCGCCAGCCTGGCGGTCGCCGCTGGCGAGCAGGTGATGGCGCTGCTCGAAGCCAATATCCGCCCGCGTGACATCTGCACGCGCGCCGCCTTCGAAAATGCCGCGCGTGTCGTCGCGGCGACCGGCGGCTCGACCAACGGCGCGCTGCACTTGCCGGCGATGGCCAATGAAGCGGGCATCGATTTCGACTTGTTCGACATGGCGGACATTTTCAAATCAACGCCTTACATCGCGGACTTGAAGCCGGCTGGCAAATATGTCGCCAAGGATATGTATGAAGCAGGCGGCGTCTACATGCTGATGAAGACGATGCTGGAGGGCGGCTTCCTCGACGGCAATTGCCTCACCGTGACCGGCAAGACGCTGGGCGAGAATATCGATCAGGTGACGTGGAACCCCGATCAGAAGGTGATCCACGACGTGAAGACGCCGCTGAAGCCCACCGGCGGCGTCGTCGCGCTGAAGGGTAGCTTCGCCCCCGAAGGCGCGATCGTGAAGATCACCGGCATTCCCGTGCTTCAGTTCACCGGCCCGGCGCGCGTGTTCGATTGCGAGGAGGATGCTTTCGCTGCCGTCGAGGGGCGTGACATCGCTGAAGGATCGGTGATCGTGATCCGCTATGAAGGGCCGAAGGGCGGCCCCGGCATGCGCGAGATGCTCTCCACCACCGCCGCGCTCTACGGGCTGGGCATGGGGGAGAAGGTCGCGCTGATCACCGATGGCCGCTTCTCGGGCGGCACGCGCGGCTTCTGCATCGGCCATGTCGGCCCCGAAGCGGCGGATGGCGGGCCGATCGCGCTGGTCGAGGATGGCGATACGATCCGGATCGATGCCGATGCCGGCACGATCGACCTCGATGTGGCGGCCGATGTGCTCGCCGCGCGCAAGGCGAAATGGCAGGCGCGGCAATCCGATTATGGGGCGGGGGCGCTGTGGCGCTATGCGCAGAACGTCGGTCCTGCCTATAAAGGCGCGGTCACCCATCCGGGAGCCCGAGCCGAACGCCATGTCTACGCGGATATCTAGCGCGCGCCTAACTTCCTTGCGTCCCCGGCGGAGGCAGTCGCCAAACGCCTTCCTGCCTCCCCGGCGAAGGCCGGGGCCCAGTATCGGAACGATTGTTGGATTGGCGCAACGGTTGGTCGCCGGGGCTGTCCCGACAGAACCAAGGCTTTCGCCGGGGACGATCGGGGGGCTCGTGTTGGCGCTTGCGCTGGCGGCGTGTCACGGCTCCCCGGCCGATAACCAGCTCGCCGCAAAGGCCGGTGGGTCAGCCGCAAATCAGATCGACTGCGCCCCCCAAGGCGCGGCCGATTTCGCGCGCACCTGCACCCTCGATCGCATCGACGGCGCAGATGGCCTGACGCTCGTCGTCCGCAATCCCGATGGCGGTTTCCACCGTCTGCTCGTCACCAGGGACGGGCGCGGTGTCGTCTCCGCCGACGGGGCGGAGCAAGCCAAGGTCACGATCGTCGGCGCCGGACGGATCGAGGTCGCGATCGGCGGCGATCGATACCGGCTTCCCGCCACCGTGAAGGCGTCATGAGGCCGATCGCCGGCCAGCCGATTCTCACCGCCGCCGCAATGCGCGCCGCCGAGGAGCGTGCGATTGCAGCGGGCATCACCGTCGATGGGTTGATGGATCGCGCCGGCAAGGGCGTGGCGGCGGCGGTTCAGCGACTTGCGTCGGGCGCACCGGTGCTGGTGCTGTGCGGGCCCGGCAACAATGGCGGAGATGGTTATGTCGCCGCGGCCGCGCTCGCCGCCGCCGGGCTCGACGTTCGCGTCGCCGCGACAGGCGCGCCCACCAGCGAGGCGGCGGCGCGCGCCCGTGATCGCTGGTCGGGATCGATCGAGCCGCTCGCATCGGCCGAGCCGGCCGCCATTCTGGTCGATGCGCTGTTCGGCACCGGCCTGTCCCGGCCGCTCGAAGGTCCGCACGAACAAAAGCTGGGGTTTCTGGCGGAAGCCGCGCGATTGTCGATTTCCGTCGATTTACCGAGCGGAGTCACCACCGACGACGGGCGGGCGCTCGGTGCGATTCCGACGTTCGATTTAACCCTCGCGCTCGGCGCCTTGAAGCCCGCCCACCTGCTCCAGCCCGCCGCTCGCTACTGCGGCGAAGTGCGCCTGATCGATATCGGAATCGATGCGAACAGCGATGTGCAGGTGATTGATAAACCAACACTAAGATCGCCCGGACCCGATGCGCATAAATACACCCGCGGCATGGTCGCGATCGTCGCCGGCGCCATGCCCGGCGCGACAATGCTCGCCTCGATCGCCGCGATGCGCGCCGGCGCCGGCTATGTCGCTTTGCTCGGCGGCGAGGGCCACGGCGGTCCCCATGCGCTGGTCCACAAGCCCTTCGATGACGAAGCCTTGTCGGATTCCCGAATCGGCGCGCTGCTGATCGGCCCCGGCCTCGGTCGAAGCGGTGATGCCGCCGTGAAACTGGATCGTGCGCTCGCCACTGATCATCCGCTCGTCATCGATGGTGACGCCTTGTATTTGGTCAAGAATCGCCTCGATGCGCTTGCCCGCCGCCATGCCCCCGCGATCCTCACGCCGCACGCCGGCGAATTTGACTCACTGTTCGGCAAGGACGATGCGTCGAAGCTGGTTCGGGCGCAGGCCGCAGCGAGCGCGGCGGGCGCGACAGTCGTCTTCAAGGGCGCCGATACCGTGATCGCCGCGCCGGATGGCCGCGTGCGAATCGCGCCGGACGGCAGCGATTGGCTCTCCACGGCGGGCACCGGCGACGTGCTGGCCGGCGCGATCGCGGCTATGCTTTCCGCCGGGCTGGCGCCTCTCGAAGCGGCGAGCGCCGGCGTCTGGCTTCATGGCGAGGCCGCACGTCGCCTTGGTCCTGCCTTTATTGCCGACGATCTGGCCAACGCCATGACCGCTGCACGAGCATCGCTATGACCCAGGAAACCGAAATCATCCGCGTTGCCGCGCGTGGCGAGGGGATGACGGCGGGCGGTCGTTCCGCGCCGCTGGCCGCGCCGGGTGATACGTTGCTGCCGTCTGGCGAAGTCGTGCCCGGCCCGCATCATCAGGCGCCGCCGTGCCGTCACTTTCCGCAGTGTGGCGGCTGCCAGCTCCAGCATCTCGACGATGTCGCTTACGCCGATTTCATAACCGATCGGATCGCCAGCGCGCTTGCCGCGCAGGGGCTGTCGACGGACATTCGCGCGCCGCTGTTGTCCCCGCCGAAAAGTCGCCGCCGGGCATCGCTCCACGCCGAACGGCGCGGGCGGCAGATCCATCTCGGCTTTACCGAGGAAAAGAGCCACGCGCTCGTCGATCTGCAGGAATGCTGGGTGCTGGCGCCTGATCTGTTCGCGCTGCTTCAGCCGCTCCGGGGGCTGCTGTCGGTGCTTCTGAAGGGCAGTCGCCGCGCCGGCGTGATGCTGACCCGCGTCGATCAGGGCGTCGATGTGCTGATCGACGGCGTTGAGGGCGAAGGGCTTGCCGCGGCCGAGGGGATCACCGCCTTTGCCGAGCGGCACAAGCTGGCCCGTCTTTCGCTGGATAGCGGCTTCGGGCCGGAGGCGCGGTGGGAGCCCGAGCCGGTGACGATCACGCTGGGCGGCGTGCCGGTGCCGTTTCCGCCTGCCGGGTTTCTCCAGGCCACGGTCGAAGGCGAGCGTGCCCTGGTCGATGCGGTGCGCGCGGCGGTCGGACGGACGGGCATCGTCGCCGATCTGTTCGCGGGGCTCGGGACCTTTGCGCTCAGCCTGCAGAATGCCCGCGTCTATGCGGCCGAGGCGGCGCGGGAGGCGATCCTGTCGCTCAAGGCGGCTGCAGGGGGCGCGCAACGTCACCTCTTCACCGAACACCGCGATCTCTATCGCCGCCCGCTGACCGTGGAGGAGCTCGATCGCTTCGCCGCGATCGTGCTCGATCCTCCGCGCGCCGGCGCACGGGATCAGATCGAGCAGCTGGCCCGGTCTGCAACGCCAGTGATCGCCTATGTTTCTTGTAATCCCAGCAGCTTCGCGCGCGATGCGAAGATTTTGTGTGAAGCGGGCTATCGGCTCGACTGGATCCAGCCGGTGGGTCAGTTTCGCTGGTCGACTCACGTCGAGCTGGCGGCCCGGTTCAGTCGTTAGGATAATCGGCGCGGACGAAATACAGCCCCTCAGGGGGCGCATTGAAGCCCAGCGCGGCGCGATCGCGCGCCGCCAGCGCAGCGGCGACGTCTTCGGGTGTCCATTTGCCTTGGCCGACGAGCGCTAGGCAGCCGACCATCGATCGCACCTGATGATGGAGGAACGATCGCGCCGATGCCTCGATCACAATCGTTCCGCCCGCCTCGGCGACGTCCAGCCGGTCGAGCGTGCGCACCGGGCTGTCGGCCTGGCAGTGCGCCGATCGGAACGTGGTGAAATCGTGCCGGCCCAGCAGCTTGCGCGCGGCTGACGCCATCGCGTCGACGTCCAGCGCGCCCGGTATCCGCCACGCCAGCCCGCGCGCCAGTGTGAGCGGGGCGCGGCGCGTGACGATGCGATATTCGTAATGCCGTGCGATGCAGGAAAAACGCGCGTGCCAATCGTCGGGTACTACCGCGCAGTCGAGCACCGCGACGGGATCGGGCCGCATCACGGCGTTCAGCGCCTCCATCAGGCGGAAGGGAGTCATCGCCCTTGTCACGTCGAGATGCGCGCGCATGCCAAGGCCATGGACGCCGGCGTCGGTCCGCCCTGCGGCGTGGACTTGAACCTCCTCGCCGGTGATCGTGCGCGCCGCTTCCTCGATCGTCTGCTGCACGCTGGGGCCGTGCGCCTGTCGCTGCCAGCCCATGAACGGGCCGCCATCGAATTCCACGGTTAGCGCGAAGCGAGTCAAAGCAGCGTCCCCGCCGGTATCGCGAAGCCGCGCAGCAATTCGTCGGCGCTCATCACGCCGCGCCCCGCGCGCTGAACGAGGATCGGCTGAACCGCATCGCGGCCGCAGGCGATCGTCAATTCGCCATCGATCACCGTGCCGGGCGTTCCCATGCCGTCCGCCATGGCTGCTGCGAGCACGCGGACGCGCTCGCCGTTCGCCTCGAACCAGGCACCCGGCGGATTGAAGGCGCGCACCTGGCGCTCGACGGCTTCGGCGGATTGCGTGAAATCGAGCCGCGTTTCGACCTTGTCGATCTTCGCTGCGTAAGTGACGCCATCGTGCGGCTGGACCACTGCCGGGTGGCCGTCCAGATCCGCCAGCACCTCGACCATCAGCCGCGCGCCCATGACGCTCAGCGCATCGGTCAGTTCACCCGCGGTCTTGCCGTTCACGGCGATGCGCCCGGTCAGCCGGACTGGCCCGGTGTCGAGCCCCGCCTCCATCTGCATGATGCACACACCGGTTTCGGGGTCCCCGGCGAGGATGGCTCGCTGGATCGGCGCTGCCCCGCGCCAGCGCGGCAGGAGAGAGGCGTGGACGTTCAGGCACCCGTTCGCCGGCGCGTCGAGCACCGCGCGCGGCAGGATCAAGCCATAAGCCGCAACCACGGCGACGTCGGCGTTCAGCGCGGCGAACGCCGCCTGATCCTCTTCGCCCTTGAGCGATACCGGCGATCGCACCATCAGATTCAACGCCTCGGCGCGCGCTTGCACGGGTGAGGGAACCAGCCGCTTGCCGCGCCCCGCCGGCCGCGGCGGCTGGGTGTAAACAGCAAGGATTTCATGCCCGGCGTCGACCAGCGCCTGAAGCACCGGCACCGAAAAGTCGGGCGTTCCCATGAAGACGATCCGCATGGCCCCCTGTCGCCGCTTGGCAGGGGCCTAGGCAACCCCTTATCTGTTCGTCATGGCATCCCCTGAAATCGAGGCGCTGACTCAAGCGCTCGCCCGCCTTCCGGGCCTTGGCCCACGGTCGGCGCGGCGCGCCGTCCTCCATCTCATCAAGAAGCGGGAAACCGCCCTTGAGCCACTTCGGGCGGCACTTCAGCAGGTTGGCGACCGGCTGGCGACATGCTCGATCTGCGGTAATGTCGATACTACCGATCCTTGCGGCATTTGCGCCGATCCGCGCCGCGACGCACGCGCACTGTGCGTGGTGGAGGAAGTCGCCGATCTTTGGGCGCTCGATCGCTCGCGGCTGTTTCCGGGCCGTTTCCATGTGCTTGGCGGTCGCTTGTCGGCGCTGGAAGGCGTTCGGCCTGAAGACCTCGCCATCGACTCGTTGATCGCGCGGATCGAAAGCGGCGGCATCGACGAGGTGGTGCTGGCGATGAACGCCACGCTGGAGGGGCAGACCACCGCGCATTACATCGCCGAGCGGATCGAGCGGTTTCCGATCAGGGTCACGCAACTCGCGCACGGCCTGCCCGTCGGCGGCGAGCTCGATTATCTCGACGAAGGCACGCTGGCGCAGGCGCTCCGCGCGCGTCGCCCGGTCGCTTGACGAGCGCGCGCGGCTTTCCTAGCTGACAGGGCATGGCCGTGATGCAGATCCTCGAAGTTCCCGATCCCCGCCTGCGCCGAGTCGCGCAGCCTGTCGCGCACGTCGATGAGTCGATCCGCCAGCTTGGCGCGGATCTGCTCGAGACGATGTATGCGGCGAACGGCATCGGCCTGGCGGCAACTCAGGTCGGCATCGAGCATCGCGTGCTGGTCATCGACCTGCAGGAGCGCGTCAGCGAGGACGAAGCGGTCGAGAAGGAAGACGGCCAGCCGGCGCGCGATCCGCATATCGTCATCAACCCCGAGCTGCTCTGGGTCAGTGACGAACTGTCGGTCTATAATGAAGGCTGCCTCTCGATCCCCGAGCAATATGCCGAGGTGGAGCGTCCGGCGCGCTGCCGCGTCCGCTGGCTCGACGAGAAGGGCGCTGTGCACGAAGAAGAACTCGACGGGCTGATGGCGACCTGCATGCAGCATGAGATCGACCATCTCGATGGCATCCTGTTCATCGATCACATCTCTCGTCTGAAACGGTCGATGGTGCTCAAGAAGCTCGACAAGCTTCGTAAGAGTGCGGCCTAACCGTCGACTATTGCTATAAAAATAAAAATCTGCGGCGGGTCGGATGCCGACTTGCGCATGGCCAATCGCGCGTTCTGCTTGCTCCGCACTGGCGAGCGGGCTAAGTTCCCCCTTCGTTCCGGGGAGCCGCCATGTCCACCACCGCCGTCATCATCGTCATAATTGCATTGGTGATTGGCCTCGCGATCGGCTGGTGGCTCGGCAATCGCGCAGTCGCCGCGATGCGTGCCGAACGTGACGCGCGCACCGACGATTTTCGCAAGGCGATCACCGACCTTGCCGGGGCCGAAGAGCGGGCGCGCGGGGCCGATCAGCTTCGCGTGGAACTGGCCGCGATCCGCGACGATCGCGATGCGGCGCGCACCGAAATTGCCACGCTGCGCGCCGATGCGCGCGCGTTCGAGGCGCGCATTGCCGAGATGAAGGCAGTTCGCGAGGCGATGACCGCCGAATTTTCCAACGTGTCGAACAAATTGCTGACCGAGGCGCAGCGCCAATTCCTCGAACGCGCCGAAGCGCGGTTCAAGCAATCCGAAGAAACCTCGGGGCAGGGGCTCAAGGCGCTGCTCCAGCCGGTCACCGAGCGTCTGCAGCGCTATGAAGAGGGCGTTGCTCGCGTCGAGAAGGAACGGCGTGACGCCTTTGGCGACCTGAAAGGGCAGATCGAACAGATGCGGCTCGGCCAGGAAAAGGTTTCCACCGAGGCGGCGAAGCTGGTCAATTCGCTGCGCAATGCGCCCAAATCGCGGGGTCGCTGGGGCGAGCAGCAGTTGAAGAACGTCCTCGAAACCTGCGGCCTTTCGGAACACACCGATTTCGAGACCGAGGTCAGCATCGCGGCCGAGGAGGGCGGGCGGCTGCGGCCGGACGCGATCGTCCGTGTGCCCGGTGGCCGCTCACTGGTGATCGACGCCAAGGTGTCGCTCAACGCCTATCAGGATGCGTTCGGTGAAGTCGATGAACAGGAACGCGCAAAGCGGCTCGATTTGCATGCGGCATCGATCCGATCGCACATCAATGGGTTGGCCGGGAAGGCCTATTGGAGCCAGTTCGACGACGCGCCGGATTACGTGATCATGTTCATTCCGGGAGAGCACTTCCTTTCTGCCGCCCTTGAGCACGACAATAACCTTTGGAATTACGCTTTTGAAAAGCGCGTCCTGCTCGCGACCCCAACCAACCTGGTGGCTATCGCGCGCACCGTCTCGGCGGTGTGGCGGCAGGAGAAAATGGCGAAACAGGCGGTCGAAATCGGCAAACTCGGCAAGGAAATGCACGATCGCCTCGCCAAGGTGGCGGACGATCTGCGCAAGGTCGGCAATGGCCTCAACAGCGCGGTCAACAATTTCAACAGCTTCTCGAACTCGTTCAACGGCCGGCTGATGGTCACCGGCCGCAAGTTCCTGGCGCTCAACATCGAAAGCGGCCAGCGCGAGCTGGAGGATGTATCGCCGGTCGAATCGCTGGCACGTGAGAGCGGTGGCCCGCCGATGATCGGCGAGAGAGACGAGGCCGCCGAGTAGCGACAGGTGGCGACGGCGTGATTACGAGGCGGGCGCCAAGGTTACGCTGCCTGCATCGTCGCTGAGGATCACCGAGCCATCGTCTTTCCATGCGATCGTCATCGGCGTCGCCAGGATTTTGAAGAACGCATCCTCCTGATCCATGCCAGCGCCCATGCACGCCATCTTGGTGGAGATCACCTGCGTAACCGTCATCACGCTGCCCGCGACCGAATAGCCGCCGCCGAAGCTGTTGCAGCCCGCGTTACCGGAAATGCGATCGGTATCGAAAGTGATCGCCGTCTTTCGGGCCGCCGCCGGCGGCGCCTCGTTGAGGCTGGCGATCGTCCAATGTGTGCCGGCGAATGATCGGGACGGCGCGCCGCCATCCGATCGGCCAGCGGTGGCGCACCCGCCCAGCAGCGCGATTGCGACGATCAGGCCAAAGGCTCGCATGGCTCATCTCCTTCAGCCGCAGCTTACATCAGAGCAAGCGATAGCAGAAATCACTTTCCTACAAGCGATCGTTCGTCATATGTTCCGATTTGCTGCGCAATTTCACGGCCAGGAATAGCACTCATGTCGTTATCCCGGAACTTTCGGAACTTTCGCCCGCGCCGTCAGCCGCGCTGCTGGGCGAGCACTTCATACGCCATCACCGCCGTCGCGACCGCGGCGTTGAGGCTGTCCGCCTTGCCGAGCATCGGCAGCTTGACGAGCAGATCGCATGCCGCCGCATAGCCGGCGGGCAGCCCTTGCGCTTCATTGCCGGTCAGCAGGAATGTCGGCGGCGCATAGCGGGCGGCGCGATAGTCATGCTCGGTATCAAGGCTCAGCCCGACGAGCTGGCCCGGCCCTTTTCGCAGCCAGACGAGGAAATCGCCCCACCGCGCCTGCGCGATCGGCACGGTGAACAATGCGCCCATGCTGGCGCGAACCGCCTCGACCGAGAAAGGATCGACGCAATCATCGATCAGGATCAGCCCGCCAGCGCCAACCGCATCCCCGGTCCTGAGAATCGTGCCGAGATTGCCGGGATCGCGCAATTTCTCCGCGACAAGCCAGATCCCCGAGGCGGTTCGGTCGATCGATTCGAGCGGCGTCGCGAACTCCTCGAACACGCCCACCACGGCCTGCGGATTATCCTTGCCTGACAGTTTGGAAAGAATGTCCGGAACCGTTTCGATCGCGTCCCCGCCGGCGGCCTCGACATCGGCGATCAGCGCGCGGACCAGCGGATGCGCCGCGCTCGCCGCGGCGAAGAACAGCATTCGCGGCAGGCGGCCCGTTTCGCGCGCTTCGGTGAGGATGCGCAGCCCTTCGGCGAGGAACAGGCCTTCCTCCCGCCGGTGCCGCTTTTCGCGAAGGTTGCGGACGCGCTTGATCAGCGGATTGGAATAGGCGGTGATCTCGCGCGGCATCAGTCCTCGCCGAACTTGGCCTCGACCAGTTCGGTCAGCGCGCCGACCGCGGCCTCCGCGCCGTCGCCTTCGGCGCTGATCGTGATCGTGTCGCCCATCGCCGCGCCGAGCATCATCAGCCCCATGATCGAGGTGCCGGTCACTGCCTGCCCATCTTTGGCGACGGCGAT
Organism: Sphingomonas sp.; assembly: GCA_051960335.1. GTDB lineage: Bacteria > Pseudomonadota > Alphaproteobacteria > Sphingomonadales > Sphingomonadaceae > Sphingomonas. The sequence continues at coordinate 388 of JBQCEK010000468.1, read as the reverse complement.
CTCGACCGATTGCGTGGAAGCGAGCGTGACGAACTTCGCGCTGGCCCGCGCGTGAAGCCCCCGACGATTGGTGATGAGGACCGTCCGTTCGGCCCGCATCAGGCAGCCGCCTCGCCCAGGACCTCGGAGGCGACCGAAATATATTTGCGTCCCGCCTCACGCGCTGCGGCCACCGCATCGGCGACCTTCATCGTCTTGCGCGCGCCGCCGAGCCGGATGAGCATCGGCAGGTTGATCCCGGCGATCACCTCGACCTTGCCCGCTTCCATCAGCGAGATGGCGAGATTCGACGGGGTGCCGCCGAACAGGTCGCTCAGCACGATCACGCCGCGCCCCGAATCGACACTCTTGATCGCCTCGGCGATGTCCGCGCGGCGACCTTCCATAT
>JBQCEK010000467.1:0-5398 GCA_051960335.1 Sphingomonas sp. | reverse complement strand
CGAGACCGATCGAATAGCTCCATTTGGTCCCCGGATCGGCGATCAGCGGCAGCGTGGCGACCTTGTCGGCGAAGGCGGCCAGAGTCTTGGGCCGAACTGCGCGAAGGCTGGTTTCGACCTGCGCATTGGCGGCGAACGGCACGATCCCGGCCTGTTCATAGGCCTTTTGCAGCGGTCCGGCGGTGATGATCGTATACCCCAGTCCGGCGGTATGGGTCAGCAGGTTGCGAATCGTGATCTCGCGCGTCGCCGGCCGTGCCGCCAGGCTGTGCTCGGGGTCGGTCAGCACGGTCATGTGCCTGAAGGCGGGGATGACATCGCTGACCGGCTCGTCGAGCTTCAGCTTGCCGTCCTGGATCAGCAGCATCGCCGCCATCGCGGTGATCGGCTTCGTCATCGAATAGACTCGCCACAACGTGTCGGGCCCGGCGGCGGGGGCGCCGGGATCATCCGAAATGTGGCCATCCGAGATAAAGACGGTGGGCAGGTCGCCGACCCCGAACGCGCCGACGATCCCGGGCATGTCGTCCTTCGCGACATAGGAGTCGAACAGAGCCTGCACATGCGGCAGGGGATGTTCGATCGTCGGCGCGGGAACCGGCGGCTCGCTGGCGCTCGCTGCAATGCCGCCAGCCGGGATGCTCGCCGCGATCAGCGCCAGCGCGCCGAGCCAGACCGCTTGTCGTTTCGTTCGCATCATGCCCTCCCGATCCTTGTCGCCGCCTTGGCGAAAACCGTCGGCAAGCCGGCCGACTCGATGTCGGCGATCGGCCACCATTCGCCCTCGGCGTGCGGTGCATGCGCTTCGCTGCGCGCGACCGCAAGCGTCAGATCCAGCCGGAAATGTGTGAATATATGCGTGATCGACGTGTCGAGGATTCGCCATGCGCCCGGTGACGGCGCGCCTTCCAGGCCGGGCGGCGTTTCCTGCCACGGCCCGGTCGGCAAGGCCCGCATGCCGCCCAGCAACCCCTTCGGCGGCCGCCGCACCAGCAGCACGCGATCGTCCTTCTCCAGCCAGAAGATCGTGCCGCTGCGCTGTGGCTTGGCCGCCTTCGGCGGCTTCACCGGAAAGGCGTCGGGCGTGCCCTGCGCCGCGGCGCGGCAATCGCGTTGCAGCGGGCAAAGCAAGCATTTGGGCGCGCGCGGCGTGCAGATGCCGGAACCCAGATCCATCAGCGCCTGGGCGAAATCGCCGGCGCGGCAATCGGGCGTGATCGTATCGGCGTGGCGGCGGATCAGCGGCTTGGCGGCCGGCAGCGGCGTTTCGATAGCGAACAGCCGCGCGACGACACGCTCGATGTTGCCATCGATCACCACCGCCCGCCGCCCGAACGCAATCGCCGCGATCGCGGCTGCGGTATAATCGCCGATGCCGGGCAGCGATCGCAGCGCCGCTTCCTCGCTCGGGAAACGACCGCCGTGGTCGGTAACGATCGTGCGCGCGCAGGCGATCAGATTGCGCGCCCGCGAATAATAGCCAAGCCCCGCCCAGGCGGCCATCACCTCACCCTCGTCGGCGGCCGCCAGGTTGGCGACATCGCCCCAGCGCGCGACGAATTCGGCGAAGCGCGGCCGCACCGTGGCGACGGTGGTTTGTTGAAGCATGATTTCGGAAAGCCAGACGCGATAGGGATCGGCGAGCGGGGCGCCCGGCGGCGCGCGCCAGGGCAGCGCGCGGGCGTTGCGATCATACCAGGCCAGCAGATCGTGCGGAATCGACGATGAAAGGTTGGCGGGCACGCCCCGGCTATGGCATGGGTTTGGCGATGAGCAAACCGCGTCCGCCCGCGCCGCGCACCAGGCAGCCCGAATCGCCCCGCGCCAACCGCGCGCGCGCGGTGGCTGAGCTGTTGCCCGATGTCGGCCGCGCCGCGTTTCGCCGCTTCGGCTTCGTGCAGGGCGCGATCGTCAGCCGCTGGGCGGAAATCGTCGGGCCGCGCTATGCCCAGGTGTCCGCCCCCGAATCGCTTCGTTTCCCGCACGGCCAGCGCGCCGAGGGCAATCTGACGCTGGTCGTCGCGGGCGCCCATGCGCCGATGATGCAGCATATCGCGCCCGAGATCATCGAGCGGGTCAATCGCTTCTTCGGCTATGCCGCGGTCGCGCGCCTGACGATCCGCCAGGGCGAGGTCGTACGCAAGGCGCCGCGCGCCGCGCCACCCGCGCTCAAGCCGGCGCCGGTCGAGCTCGGCGATAGCCTGCGCGCGATCGGCGATCCCGAACTCAAGGCGGTGCTGGAGGCGCTTGCCGCCGGCGTCGCCGCCACTCGCGGTGTTCCCGTGATCGATTCCAAGGAGCGTTGATGCGTTTTCTGCTGGGCTTGCTGGCGCTGATCGGCGCAGCACTTTCGTTGGCCGTCGCGGCGCCCGCCGCCAATCGCGATTGGCAGACCACCGTCACCAAAACGGCCGCCGGGTCGTTCCTGATCGGCAACCCGGCAGCGAAGGTGAAGCTGGTCGAATATCTCAGCTACACCTGCCCGCATTGCGCGGCCTTTTCGAAGGAATCGGCCGCGGTATTGCGCGGGCAGATGGTGAAATCCGGATCGACCAGCATCGAGGTGCGCAATCTGGTGCGCGATCAGCTCGATCTCGATGCCGCGCTCCTGGCGCGCTGTGCCGGGCCGGCCGGGTTCGACAAGCTTTCGACGGCGATCTTCGCCGCGCAGGACCAATGGCTTCCGGCGGCGATCGATTTTGAACAGGCGAACGGCCAGCGCCTGGCGATGTATCCCAAGATGGCGCGGCTGAAGGCTTCGGCCGATGGCGGCGGACTGACCGCGATCGCGCGGGCGAACGGCATGAGCCAGGCCACGATCGACGCCTGTTTCGCCAACGATGCGAACCTCCAGCCGATCATGGCGATGATGCAGCAGATACCGGCCGGCATCACCGGCACGCCGGGCTTTGTCATCAACGGCAAGCTGCAGGCCGGCGTCTACGATTGGGCGCACCTGCAGCCCGCGCTTCGCGCCGCCGGCGCGCGCTGACTCCTTGGGAGATCGATCATGATCCGCCGCCTCTCGCTCGCCCTGCTGCCCGTCGCAGCGCTGGCCGGCTGTCATCAGCAAGCGATGCCCAGTGGCAATGAGACGGCCGCTGCCACCGCCACCCCCGCCGCCAACGTCGCCGCCACCGCGCCCGAGGGCCGCGACTGGTCGAGCGTCGTCACGCGGACCGCCGACAGCGGCTACCGCATGGGCAACCCCGCCGCGCCGGTGCAACTCGTGGAGTTCGGATCGCGCACTTGCCCGCATTGCGCCGCCTTCGACGCCAGCGCGATGAAGCCGCTGGTCGAAAATTACGTGCGCACCGGCAAGGTTTCCTACGAATTCCGCGATTGGCTGCGTGATGGCGGCGATGTTTCCGCCGCCTTGATCGGCCGGTGCAAGGGCGCCGAAGGCTTCTTCCCGCTGCTCGCGGCGCAATTCGCCGCTCAGCCGCAGATCTTCGCCAAGGAAGACGCGCAGACCAAGGCGATGGCCGAGGCGGTCGACAAGGCGCCCGAGGCGGAGCAGCCCTATGTTCTGGCGAAACAGATCGGCTATCTCGATTTTGCCCGTGCGCAGGGCATTGCCGATGCCGCCGCCAACAAATGCCTTACCGACATCGCGACGGTGGATGCGATCGGCAAGATGAACGCCGCCGCGAAGGACGATTACAAGCTGGACGGCACGCCCACGTTCCTGATCGACGACAAGCCGGTCGATGCCACGCGCTGGCCCGAACTTGAGGCCGATCTCAAAGCCGCGCTGGCCCGCGCCGGCGCCTAATATTCGGTTGCATATCTAAGGACGGTAACGATGACGCTGCGATTTGCCCTTGTGACGCTTCCCTTGCTGCTTCTCGCTGGCTGCGGGGGCAGCGGCGGCGATGCCAATTCGACCGCACCGGCGGCGCCCGTCGCCGCGGTCGCGCCGCCCGCAGGCAAGCAGTGGACCGATGTCGTCAGCCAGACCGCGGACGGCTATCGCATGGGCAATCCCGATGCGGCGATCAAGCTCGTCGAATATGGTTCGCGGCTGTGCCCGGTGTGCGGCAATTTCGGCCGCACCGGCCAGGAACCGCTTGAGAACAATTATGTGAAGACCGGCAAGGTCTCCTACGAGTTCCGCGAGTTCCTGGTCCACGGCGCGCCCGATATGCCCGGCGCGCTGCTCGGTCGCTGCGCCGGGCCGGGGCCGTTCTTCCCGCTGCTCGAGGCGATGTTCCAGGATCAGGACAAGATGGAGCCGAAGCTTGCCGATCAGCAGGCGACCAGCGCGCTTCAGCAGTCGCTGGTCAACGCGCCGCCGGCCAAGGTGGCGACGGCCTGGGCGGAGTATCTCGGCTATATCGATTTCGTGAAGCAGCGTGGCATTCCCGAAGCGCAGGCGCGCGCTTGCCTGAACGACACCAAGGCGCTCGACGCGATCACCAAGGTCATGCAGGATGCCTCGCAGAACAAGGGCGTCACGGGCACGCCGACCTTCTTCATCAATGGCGTGCAGCAGCAGAATGTGTACACTTGGGACGCGCTTGAGCCGAGGCTGAAGGCCGCAGGGGCCTGACGCCGGCCTCGGCGCTCAACAGGGGGAGGCGCCGCCGCTCATGCAGATCAAGCGGCTTCGGCTGTCGGGGTTCAAGAGCTTCGTCGATCCGGTCGATCTCAGGATCGAACCGGGGCTGACGGGGATCGTCGGCCCCAATGGCTGCGGCAAATCGAATCTGCTGGAAGCGATGCGCTGGGCGATGGGGGAAACCTCGGCGCGGTCGATGCGCGGCGCGGGGATGGAAGACGTGATCTTCGCCGGCACCGCGACCAGGCCGGCACGTGATTTCGCCGAAGTCTCGATCCTCCTCGACCAACGCGCCGATGGCGAGACCGAGATCGTCCGCCGGATCGAGCGCGGTGCCGGATCGGCCTATCGAATCAACGGCCGAGACGTTCGCGCGAAGGACGTTTCGCTGCTGTTCGCGGACGCCGCCACCGGGGCGCATTCGCCGGCGCTGGTCAGCCAGGGGCGGATCGGGGCGGTGATCGCCGCCAAACCGGCGGAAAGGCGCGCGCTGCTTGAGGAAGCCGCGGGGATCGCCGGGCTTCATGTCCGCCGCAAGGACGCCGAGGCCAAGCTGCGGGCGACCGAGGCCAATCTGGCGCGGCTCGACGAAGTGGTTGCCGATCAGGATGCGCGCGCTTCCGCGCTCCGCCGGCAGGCGCGCCAGGCGGAACGCTACCGCGCGCTTTCCGATCAGATCCGCCTCGCCGAAGCGCGCACCATCTATGCCCGCTGGCAGGAGGCGGCCGCCGCTGCTGATGCCGCGCGAGCCGAAGCGCAGGCCGCCGAGACGCGAGTCGCCGCCGCTGCCGAGGCGCAGCGTGCAGCCGCGGCGCATCAACGACAGGCGAGCGAGGC
>JBQCEK010000466.1:0-2005 GCA_051960335.1 Sphingomonas sp. | reverse complement strand
GCATCGGCCATCTCATCGCCGCGCGCACTGCGCGCGCCTTGATCCGGCAAGCCCCGGCGCATAGCCGCACCTGCGAAGCCGATTTGTCGCGGGCGCGCGCGATGATCGTCGGCGCACGTGGCGAGGGGCGGACCTCGCTCACCGCGGTCGAGGCGAAATCGGTGCTGACAGCCTACGGCATCCCCGTCGCGCCGGCGCGGTTCGCGCGTTCGGTAGGCGGCGTCGAATCCGCGTGCGGCGATGTTGCGGCGCCCTATGTCGTGAAGGTTGTTTCGCCGCAGATCAGCCACAAGCTCGATGTCGGTGGCGTCATCGTCGGCCTGGAGACGCCGGCCGCCGCCACCGACGCTGCGGAATCGATGCGGAAACGGATCGGTCGCGAACGCCCCGAGGCGTCGATCATCGGATATGAGATCGAGCCGATGATCATGCGGCCGCATGCGCAGGAATTGATCGTCGGCATCGCGCGCGACGAAACCTTCGGCCCTTATCTCATCGTCGGCGCCGGCGGCAGCGCGGTGGAGGTGATCCGCGATCGCGCGGTCGGCCTGCCGCCGCTCGATGCCGTTCTCGCCCGCGACATGATCGAACGGACGCGGATCGGGCGATTGCTGCACGGCTATCGCGCCGTCCCAGCCGCCGACATCGACGCGGTGGTCGATGTTCTCCTGGCGCTGTCGGCGTTGGCGATCGACTTCCCGGAAATCGCCGAGCTCGACATCAATCCCCTCGTCGTCAACGAACAGGGCGTGATCGCGCTCGATGCCCGGATCGCGTTCGATGCTCGACCCGAAAAGGCGCGGCTGGTGATTCGGCCGGTGCCGGTCGAATGGACCGCCGATCTGGAAACGCGGTCGGGGCTCCGGCTGCATGTGCGGCCAGTCGTGCCTGATGACGATGCGCTGCTGGCGGAATTTTTTCACCATGTCGGCGCCGAGGATCTTCGGTTCCGCTTCCTCACCGCGATCCACGAGGTCGGTCCCGATCGAATCGCCGCGATGACTCAGATCGACTACCAGCGGTCGATGAACTTCCTCGCCTTCGCCGAGGACGGCACGTTGATTGCGACGGCGATGCTCGCGGCCGATCCCGATCTCACCCGGGCCGAAGTGGCGTTATCGGTGCACCAGGATTTCAAGCGCCGCGGCGTCAGCTGGACGCTGATGGAGCATGTCCTGCGCTATGCGCGCGCGCAGGGCATTCAAACCATCGAGTCGGTCGAGAGTGCGGACAACCGCGCCGCGCTGGCGCTGGAGCATGAAATGGGCTTCACCAGCTTGCGCGACGGCGGCGATTCACGGGAACTCACCGTGCGCAAATGGCTGACGGAGGAGATTGCGGCGGCCTGAGGCATCCGCGCAGCCGCCGCTTTCCTACAAACGTTCGTTCTGCTAATGTTCTACCAATTCGACCTTGCACGGATTTGATTCAGCCCGGTCGAAGAGGAGAATCCGTGTCGCTTTTCCGGAACTTTCGGAACTTTCGCTGCGCCGCTCAATGCGCCATCAAAAGCGGGATCGGGGCGTGGCTAAGCATCGTCCGGGTGACGCCGCCGAACAACCGCTCGACGAAGCGATGGTGGCCAAAGCCGCCCATCACGACATAGGCGTAACGGCCGCTGGCGGCCTCGGCGAGCAGCGTTTCGCCGACGCTGCCTTCGGGCGTCTCGCGGCGGATCACGGCGGTGATTCGGTGCCGCGAAAGATAGGTTGCGGCATCGTCGACCAACGCCGTGTTGCCCGGTTCTTCGAGCTGCAGCAGCACGACCTTGCTCGCCATCTGCAACAAGGGCACCGCCGCGCGCAGCGCCGCCGCGGCGGCGTGCGAGCCATCCCAGGCGACCAGCGCGGTGCCCGTTACGGTGAAGCCGTTCGCATTGTCGGGCACAGCCAGAACCGGCTTGTGCGCCTTGATGACAAGATCGCCGGCGACACTTTGCATGTCGGGCAAGGGGAAGCTGTCGAGCCGGCGATTGACGACGATCAGATCGGCCAGATCAGCGGCG
>JBQCEK010000465.1:0-3657 GCA_051960335.1 Sphingomonas sp. | reverse complement strand
CCATGTGGTTCTTTGGCCCCTTCATGTATGGAATTTCGGTCCTGCGCCTGGTGATTTATCGTCGGATCCCGGCGGTGGGGGGGGGGGGGGGCGCCGGGGCGCACGAGGACATCAACCTCATCACGCTGCTGCTCGGCGCGGAAGAAGCGGGCCTCGAGCTGCTCGACAAGGACGGGCGCTGGCTGGCGATCAAGCCGCCCGAGGGCGCGATGGTCGTCAACGTCGGCGATATGCTGCAGCGACTGACCAACCATGTGCTGCCCTCGACCACGCACCGCGTCGTCAACCCGCCGCCCGAGCGGCGCGGGCATTCGCGCTATTCGATGCCGTTCTTCCTGCATCCCGCGCCCGATTTTCTGATCGAGACGCTGCCGGGCTGCATCACGGCGGAGAATCCGAACCATTATCCGGCGCCGATCACCGCGCACGATTATCTGCACGAACGACTGGTCGAAATCGGGCTGATCAAGAAATAATCGCAAAGCTGGACGCCGCGTTCGCGCAACGCTAGGCGCGGCGATTATGGCTGACACGCAACCGCTTCGCATCGCCCTCGCCGGGCTGGGCACCGTCGGCGCAGGCGTCATTCGCCTGCTCAGCACCAACGCCGCCTTGATCGAGCGGCGCGCGGGGCGGCCGATCGAGGTGGTCGCGGTTTCCGCGCGCGATCGATCGAAGGATCGCGGCGTCGATATTTCGCGCTTCGATTGGATCGACGATCCGACCGCGCTCGCTCATCACGACGGCGTCGATGTCGTCGTCGAGCTAGTCGGCGGATCGGACGGCCCCGCGCTCGCCTTGGCGCGCGAAACGCTGAAGACCGGCAAGGGCTTCGTCACCGCCAACAAGGCGATGATCGCGCATCACGGGCTCGATCTGGCCGAGGCGGCGGAACGCGCGGGCGTGCCCCTGAAGTTCGAGGCGGCGGTGGCGGGGGGCATCCCAGTCATCAAGGGCCTGCGCGAAGGCGCGGCGGCGAACGAGATCGGCCGCGTTTACGGCATCCTCAACGGCACCTGCAATTTCATCCTGACCAAGATGGAGGCCGAAGGCCGCGATTTTGCCGACGTCCTCGCCGAAGCGCAGGCGCTCGGTTACGCCGAGGCAGACCCGAGCTTCGACATCGACGGGGTGGACGCCGCGCACAAGTTGTCGATCCTGGCGAGCCTTGCGTTCGGCACGCGACCGGCGTTCGATCAGGTTGCGGCGCACGGCGTGCGGCATGTGATCGCCGCCGACATCGCCGAGGCGGCGTCGCTCGGTTATCGCATTCGGCTGGTGGGGATCGCGGAGGCGGGCACGCGCGGATTGTTTCAGCGAGTCCATCCGCATCTGGTGCCGCTCGATCATCCGCTTGCACACGTCACCGGATCGCTCAACGCGGTGGTGGCGGAGGGGAATTTCGTCGGGCGGTTGTTCTTCGAAGGCGCCGGCGCGGGCGACGGGCCGACGGCGAGCGCGGTGGTAGCCGATCTGATCGACATCGCCCGCGGCGAATTCGGCCCGGCGTTCGCGATGCCGGCGGCGAGCCTGGTCGATGAGGCCAAAGCCGAGACCGGCGACCGGCGCGGCCGCGCTTATCTGCGCTTCACCGTGGCGGACAAGGTCGGCGTGCTCGCCGAGATCGCGGCGGCGATGCGCGAGGCGGGCGTGTCGATCGAGAGCCTGATGCAGCGGGGCGCAGTGGCCGACGGCAGCGTGATCGTCGCGATCGTCACCCACGAGGGGCCGGAGCGCAGCGTGGCGCAGGCGCTGGAGAAACTGCGCGGCTCGCCGAGTTTGGCGGGCGAGCCGGTGTGGATGCATATTCTGGCGTGACGCCGCACATCAACTGACCACTCCGGCGAGGGCCGGGGTCCAGGTGGGAAGGCTTCGATTGTCGAGCGGTGCGTTTCATCACCGGAGCTTTCCCAACTGGGCCCCGGCCTTCGCCGGGGGAAGAAGCGGGGCCCCGGGTCGAGCCCGGGGTGACGAGTTAATCAGGCCTGCTTTTTCAACGCCGCCTGCGCCGCCGCCAGCCTTGCGATCGGCACGCGATAGGGCGAGGCGCTGACGTAATCGAGGCCGACCCTTTCGCAGAAGGCGATCGAGGCGGGATCACCGCCATGTTCGCCGCAGATGCCGAGCTTGATGGCGGGGCGGGTCTCGCGGCCGCGTGCGGCGGCGATCTGGATCAACTCGCCCACGCCCTCAACATCGAGGCTGACGAAGGGATCGGTCGCGTAGATGCCCTTGTCGACATAGGTCGTCAGGAACCGCCCGGCGTCGTCGCGGCTGACGCCCAATGTGGTCTGCGTCAGATCGTTGGTGCCGAACGAGAAGAACTCGCCGACCTCGGCGATCTCGCCGGCCTTGAGCGCGGCGCGGGGCAGCTCGATCATCGTGCCGACGAGATAATCGAGGGTGCGGCCTTTCTCTTCGAACACCGCCTTCGCGGCCGTATCGACCACCGCCTTCATCAGCTCGAGCTCGCGCCGGGTGGCGACGAGCGGGATCATCACCTCGGGCACCACCGCCTCGCCTGATTTGGCGGCGACGTCACACGCGGCCTCGAAGATCGCGCGCGCCTGCATCTCGTAGATTTCGGGATAGGTGACGCCCAGGCGGCAGCCGCGGTGGCCAAGCATCGGGTTGAACTCGTGGAGCTCGGCCGCCCGGCGCTTGAGCGTCTCCACGTCCACTCCTGCGGCCTCGGCGACCTCGGCGAACTCGTCTTCCTCGTTCGGCAGAAACTCGTGGAGTGGCGGATCGAGCAGACGGATGGTGACGGGTAGCCCGGCCATCACCTGGAAAATCTCGGTGAAATCGGCGCGCTGTTCGGGGAGCAGCTTGTCGAGCGCGGCCCGCCTGCCCTTTTCGTCCGCCGCCAGGATCATCTGGCGGACGGCGGTGATGCGGCCGGAATCGAAGAACATATGCTCGGTGCGGCACAGCCCGACCCCTTCCGCGCCGAAATCGCGCGCGGTGCGGCAATCGTGCGGGGTTTCGGCGTTGGCGCGGACCTTCAGGCGGCGACCCTTGTCTGCCCATGCCATCAGCGTGCCGAAATCGCCCGACAGCTCGGGCTGCACGGTCGGCACTTCGCCCGCCATCACTTCGCCCGTCGCGCCGTCGATGGTCAGCCTGTCGCCTTCGCGGATTTCGCGCGCGCCGATGCGCATCACGCGCGCCTTCATGTCGATCGAGAGCGTGCCCGCGCCCGAAACGCACGGCCGCCCCATGCCGCGCGCAACCACCGCGGCGTGGCTGGTCATGCCGCCACGCGCCGTCAGGATGCCCTTGGCCGCGTGCATGCCGTGAATGTCTTCGGGGCTGGTTTCGACGCGGACCAGGATCACCGCCTCGCCGCCCGCCGCCCGGCGCTCGGCCGTGTCACTGTCGAACACCGCCTCGCCCGATGCGGCGCCGGGGCTTGCCGGCAGCCCCTTGGTCAACACGTCGCGCGGCGCATCGGGATCGAGCGTCGGGTGCAGCAACTGATCGAGCGCGCCGGGATCGACGCGCACGACGGCTTCCGCCTCCGTGATCAGCCCTTCATTCGCCATGTCGACCGCGATCTTCAGCGCGGCGCGCGCGGTGCGCTTGCCGCTGCGCGTCTGCAGCATCCACAGCTTGCCGCGTTCGACGGTGAACTCGATGTCACAGAGGTCGAGGTAG
>JBQCEK010000464.1:0-2503 GCA_051960335.1 Sphingomonas sp. | reverse complement strand
CGGCCGGATGACCATGTCGATCGGTTCGAAGCGGCTGGTCTCGCGCCAGAATTTCCGCAACACGACCAATTCCTATACCGGCGTCAAGCTGGAGCGTAAGGGCGGCGACGGCAGCCTGTTGACCGCTTTCTGGGTGATGCCGCAGACCCGCCTGCCGTCGGACGCGCACGGCATCCGCCACAATGATGTGGAGTGGGACCGCGAGACAAGCGACGTCCAATTCTATGGCGTTGATTATCAAATTCCACTGTCGCTTCCGGGCGCCAGCTTCGAGTTCTATGGCTATGGCCTCGATGAACGCGATGCGCCGGGATATCAGACGACCAACCGCCACCTCTTCACGCCGGGCGTGCGCCTCTATCGCAAGCCCAAGCCGGGCGTGACCGATTTCGACCTGGAAGCGATCCTGCAGCGCGGGCACGAACACGCCACTTCCGCCCCGACTGATGTGACCGCGCTGCCCGTCAAGGCGTGGTTCGCGCATGCCGGCGTCGGGCACAACTTTGCCGGATCGTGGCAGCCGCGCGTGGAGGCAGTGTTCGATTATGGCAGCGGCGACGGCACTGGCCGCAGTATTGGACGGTTCGACCAGCTTTATGGCGCGCGCCGCTTCGAATATGGGCCAACCGGGCTGTACGGGCCGATCAGCCGCTCCAACGAAATCTCCCCCGGCGCGCGCGTCGAGGTGACGCCGGCCAAACGCTGGAGCGCGTTCGCCATGTACCGCGCGCTGTGGCTGGCGAGCCGCACCGACAGCTTCGGCTCGACGGGAATCCGCGATGCGACCGGCCAGTCGGGGCGCTTCGCCGGCCAGCAGGTCGAGGCCAGCGCATCCTATTGGCTGAAGCCCAAGGTCGCCCAACTGGAAGTCGGCTATGCCCGGCTGTTCAAGGGTCGTTTTCTACGGGATGCGCCCAATGCGCCCGATACTGGCGACACCAATTACGGCTACGCCTCGATCCTGTTCGATTTCTGACGCTCAGCCCGCCCGCAGCGCGTTGAGGCTGACCGCCGCCGAGCTTGCCGTCATGGCGATGGCGGCGATCAGCGGCGTCATCCCGCCGGCCAGCGCGATCGGCACGGCGATCAGGTTGTAGCCGATCGCCAGCGCCAGATTCTGCGCGACGACGCCGCGCGTGCGCCGCGCGATCCGCATCGCTACTGCAATTCGCGATAGCCCGCCTTCGACGATGGCGATGCCGGCGGTGGCTGTGGCGGCGGCATGCGCGCGCGCGACGGTGACGCTGCAATCGGCGGCGGCGAGCGCGGGGGCGTCGTTGATTCCGTCGCCTACCACCAGCACCGGCCCGTTGAGCGAACGGACCAGATCGGCCTTGGCGGCAGGCGTGCAGCCGGCGGCGATCTCCTGCGGGGCGAGGCCGACCGCGGCCGCGACGGCGCGAGCCGGCCCCTCGGCATCGCCGGTGGCGAGGCGCAGCGCGATACGGTGATCGTGGAACCAGCGCATCATCGCTACGGCGGCCGGATCGATCGCATCGTCGAGCGCAATCGTCCCGGCCAGTGCGCCCGCGATCACGACATCGAGCAGCATCCGGCCGTCGGGTCCGGCATCGGCGCTGGTCCGCACGATCACGTCGCGATCGACGAACGTCGCGGCGCGGCCGTCGCGCACGCCGCCGGGCCCGATCTCGCCGCCTGCCGCCGCGACGATGGCGCGCGCGATCGGATGATCGATGCCGGTTTCCGCCGCGGCGGCTAGCGTCAGCACGTCCGCCTCGGCCCAGCCCGTCGCAGCGGTCACGGCGACGACGCGCAGATCGCCGGTGGTGAGCGTGCCCGTCTTGTCGAACACCGCCGCGCCCACGCTGGCCAGCGCATCGAGCTGGCCGGGATCGGCGATCCGCAGCCCCTCGCGTGCGCCGCGCGCCACCGCGCGCAGATGCGCCAGCGGCTGGGCGATCGTCAGCGCGCAGGGGCAGATCACCACTGCGACGGCCAGCGCATTGGCGATGCCGGTCCATAGCGATCCGGTGCGCCATACACCGATCGCAAGCGCGGCGAGGCTCAGCACGGGCATCGCCACCACCAGCCAGGCGACGACCCGGTCGGCCAGTCCCGTGCGCGTGCCCTTGCCCGCGATTTCGATCGCCACGCGCCCGCCCATGCGATCGACGTCGCGATCCCCGGCGACGCGATCGACGATGACGATCAGCCGCCGCTCGAGGTTGATCGTGCCGGCCTGCACGCGATCATCGGGGCCGACGCGGCAGCCGCCGCTTTCCCCGGTCAACAGCGCACGGTCGACCATGCTTTCGCCGCGCTCGATCACGCCGTCGATCGTCACCACCGCGCCGGCATCGACGATGACGCGGTCGCCGGTCGCCAGCGCCGCGATCGGCACGGGCTGATCCTCGTCCACGCGCCGCGCGGTTTCCGGCGCCAGCGCCTCGATCGCCTGCAAGGCCGCGGTGGCATTGGCGCGAACGCGCGTTTCGATTAATTGCCCGGCGAGCCGCAGCGTCACCAGCATCGCGGCGGCATC
>JBQCEK010000463.1:0-7751 GCA_051960335.1 Sphingomonas sp. | reverse complement strand
GGCCGGTCCGCCGCCAACGATCAGCGCCGGCGTTCGACGCATAGCCGAAACGGAAAGGCGCGATAGACGCGGGCGTCGTCGATCCCCGCTTCGGCGAGGATCGCGGGCCATTCGTCGGGTCGATACGACCGCGCGATCGATAGCGTGCCGTCATGCCGCACAATCGGATGCCAGCGCATCAGCCGCGCGAGCAGCGGAAAGCCGCGATGCGCGAAGCGATGGCGGTGGAGATCGTTGACGAGCCAGCCGAGCGCGGCCTCCGATTCCATGAAGGAGAGGAAAGCGATCAGCTGCGCATGCGACATGTGATGCGCGACCAGGCTGGAAACGACCACATCCCAGCCCTGCCCCGCCTGATCGGCGTAATCGCCTGTGACATAGCGGATCGGCAGATTGCCCGGCGTATGCGCTTCGGCGGCCGGCTTGCTGCGCGGATTGAGATCGACGCCGACCAGCTCCGCCGAAATGTTCCGCCTGGCGGCCCATTGGGCGATCCGCCGCAGCATGTCGCCATCGCCGAAGCCGACATCGAGCAATCGGAACGACCGTCGATCGACGATGGCGCGCGCGAGAAACGATAGCGTCGGCCGCGCCGCCATCGTCACCCGATTGACCTTGGCGAGATCGCCGATCACCTCGGCATAGGTGGCCGGATCGAGATCGTCGGCGTCCATCAGCTCTTCGGCGATGGCGCGACCCTTGAGCCTCACGAGGCGCTCCGAAAGCCGAATCCCTCGGCGGCGAGGCCGGGCCCGAAGGCGAGCGCCACGCCATTATCGATGCGCGGGCCGGCGAGCAGACGGCCGAGCACGAACATCAGTGTCGCCGAAGACATGTTGCCGACATCGGCCAGCACGCCGCGCGAGTCGGCAAGCGCGGCCGGATCGAGCGCCAGCGCGTGCTCGACCGCGTCGAGGATCGAGCGGCCGCCGGCGTGCACCGCCCATCCATCGATCATTTCGGGGGAACGCCCGCCGAGCGCCGCTTCGGCGAACGCCGGATCGCCAAGCCCTGCCGCGATCCGCGCGGGCACTTCACCCGAAAGGTGCATGGCGAAGCCGTGGTCGGTAATCGCCCAGCGGATCAGCGCGTCCGATTCCGGCAAGGTCGTCGCGAACGGCGATCCGATCTCGAACCCTTCCGGGCTGCCAGTCACCAGCGCTGCGGCCGCCCCATCGCCGAACTGGAGCATCGCCAGGAGCGGCTCGACCGAATCGGCCTCCTGCAGATGCAGCGAGGACAATTCGACGCAGACGACCAGCACGCGCGCCTCCGGCTGCGACCGGACGATATGACGCGCGCTGCGAAGGGCGGTGATCGCCGCGTAGCAGCCCATGAACCCCACCAGCAACCGCTCGACATCGGCGGCAAGGCCGAGCCGGCGGGCGATGATCTGGTCGATGCCGGGCGCCACGAACCCCGTACAGCTGGCGACCACGAGGTGCGTGATGCCGTCGAGGGCGGTCTGATCGGCCAGCGCCGTGATCGCTTCCAGCGCCAGCTCGGGCGCTGCCTCGGCATAGATCGCCATGCGCGCCGCGGTGCCTGGCCGATCGCCCCCGTAAAAGCCGCCGGCTTCAACCGGCGATCCGTTGCCGGGCGCTCGGTCCAGCACCGACCAGCGGTGCGTGATGCCCGATCGCGCGGCCATGCGATCGAACAACTTCGCTGCCCGCGGATCGATTAGCTGCGCGCGTGCCCAATCGATAAAGGCATGGTGGATGTCATGATCGGGAACGGCGGTGCCGATGGCGTTGATGAAGGCCGGAGCCGGAAGGGACACGCATGCGCTTTCACGAGAGGACGGATCATGACGATGGAACAGCCGCCATCATCGAGCCTAGACCCGGTCAACCGCGCGCGCCAGTGGTTCGTTCCCGCCGGCGCCCGAAGGCGATGTCGATTTCAAAGGATTGGTGCGGCCGAGAAGACTCGAACTTCCACGGGCTTTCGCCCACAACGACCTCAACGTTGCGCGTCTACCAGTTCCGCCACGGCCGCACGTGAGAACTGCATCCGGCGGGGCCGGAGGCTGGCAGGCGGTCGCCCCTAGCAAAGCCGGATCGGTGGTGCAACCGATTGATCGCGCCCCCGCGCAAACCCGGCGCGATCAGCCGATCGCTTCGCCGGCGAAGCTCAGGCCGAGCTGTTTGGCGTCGCGCGGCACATCCAGCTGCGCACTGTTGAAATCGAGCGCGGCGCGCGGGGCGAGCCAGCGCTGCTGCGGCGTGATCGTCCAGCCATAGACGATGCGGGCATGGGCGTCGCGCAGCTCGACCTGGATGTTGGGAACGCGTTGGCGCTGATCGGTGGGATTGACGACTCGGCCGCTGACCGCGAACAATTCGCTGCCGCTGGCGAGCTCGCGCCGATCGATCGGTTTCATTTCGATCCGCAAGGGGGTCGCCGTCGTGGCCGCCGTGCCGAATCGGCCGGCAAGCCCGGGCGTGCCGAAATAAAGCATCGCGCCGATCGCAGCGAGCATCGCCAGGGCGGCGACGATGGCGATCAGCGTCCATGTTCGCGCTGGATTGCGGCGCGGGCGGAACGACGCATCCTGTGCAAAGGCGTCGAAAGCGGCCGGCTTGGCGATCGGATCGACAACGGGCGCGGCCTCCGGAATGGCTGGCGGCTCGATCCTCGAGCGCACTGGCTCCGGCGTGCGCTTGGCAGCGTCAACCGCCGGCTCGCTCGGTTCATGATCGACGGCGGGCGCTTCCAGCGGCTCGGGCGCGGTCGGTTCCGGGAGCACGGCTGGCTCCTGAAACCAGCTGTGGCGGCAATTGGCGCAGCGCACGGTGCGCCCCGCCGCCCCGATCGCGGTATCGGGGACGAGATAGCGGGTGCGGCATTCCGGGCATTCGAGGATCATCAGACGCTTCTACCATGGCCGCCTGCCGGCCCGCTGGCGAATCTAGCCTTCGCGACTCACTGGTGGCAAGGCCCGTCGATGCGCTTGATGCTGCGCGCGTCGCATGCGATGGCTTCTTTCCCAAGGGGCATGACCGTGAGCGAGCGCTGACGCCGGCAATGGCGAATATCGTCCAGTTCGAGAATGTGGGCCTGCGTTACGGCACAGGCGAGGAGACGCTGACCGACGTCAGCTTCACGCTGTCGACCGGCGCCTTTTATTTTCTCACCGGCGCCAGCGGCGCGGGCAAGACCTCGCTGCTGAAGCTGCTGTACCTCGCGCAGCGACCGACGCGCGGCGTGATTCGCCTGTTCGGGGAGGACGCGGTGACTCTGCCGCGCAAGCGACTGCCCGGCTTTCGGCGCCGGATCGGCGTGGTGTTTCAGGATTTCCGGCTCGTTCCGCATCTTTCCGCCTTCGATAATATCGCGCTGCCGCTCCGCATTTCCGGGGTCGGCGAGGCCGATATCGACACGCCGGTGCGCGAAATGCTCGCCTGGGTCGGCTTGTCGGACCGTATCGACGCCAAACCGCCGACGCTCTCGGGCGGTGAACAACAGCGCGTCGCGATCGCCCGCGCCGTGATCGGCCGGCCCGAAATCCTGGTCGCCGATGAGCCGACCGGCAACGTCGATCCCGGCATGGCCGATCGCCTGATGCATCTGTTCGATTCGCTCAATCGGCTGGGCACCACGGTGGTGGTGGCGACGCACGACCTGCATTTGATCGGGCGCATTCCTTCCGCACAGATGATGCGGCTCGATAAAGGCAGGCTGCTCGACCCGACGGGCGCGCTGCGTTTCCCGCCCCGGCAGCCCGAGCCATGAGCGAGCGGGATGCCCCTACGCCGGATCGGCGCATGCTCGATCAGCGCCGGCAGACGCGGACGATGCGCTGGATCATGGCGATCATGTTGTTCCTGACGGTGCTTGCCGCCGCATTGGGCCTAGGCACGCTGGGCGCCGCACGATCACTCGATCGCCAGCTCGCCGGCCGGCTGACGGTGCAGGTCGTGGATGCCGACCCCGCCCGGCGAGACCGCGATGCGGCGCGAATCCTGGGCGTGCTTCGCGCCGATCCAAGGGTCGCGCGCGCCACCGCAGTCGATCAGGCGCAGCTTGCCGCGCTGCTTCGACCGTGGCTGGGCGATGCCGGCAGCGATCCCGATCTGCCGATGCCTGCTTTGATCGACGCCGACATGCGCGACAACAGCGATGCCGCGGTCGCTCAGGTCGCCGCCGCCGCCCGGCGCGTGACGTCCGCCGCTCGGGTCGATCGGCACGAACGATGGATGTCGCCGGTCGCCGATTTCATGAAGCTACTGATCGGCATCGGCGCAGGGCTTGTCGGGCTGATGGCGCTGGCGACCGGAGCGGTGGTGGTGCTCGCCGCGCGGGCCGGGCTCGATACGCATAGCGACACGATCGATGTGATGCATATGCTGGGCTCGACCGATGTTCAGGTCGCGCGGCTGTTTCAGCGGCGGATCGCCCGCGATACCGCGATTGGCGGCGCTATCGGAACGCTAGGCGCGCTGGCGGTGGTCGCGCTGGTCGGCAATCGGCTGGCAGGGCTCGGATCGGCCTTGACCGATGGCGCGGTGCTCGATCCATCGGCCTGGGCAATGCTCGTGGCGCTGCCGATCGTCTTCATCCTGCTGGCGACGCTCGCGGCGCGAGTGGCGGTGCTTCGCGCGCTGGGGCAGCGGCTGTGATCGCGCGGGTTGTCGCCTTCGTCGCGCTTGCCTGGGCGCTGGGCTTCGCGCTGTTCATGCTGACCTTGCCGCGCCCGCTCGACGACCGGCGGACCGACGCGATCGTCGTGCCGACCGGCGCCGCCGGACGGATCGATCGCGGCATCGCCCTGCTCCAGCGGCACGATGCCAAGCGGTTGCTGATCACCGGCGTCGCGCCGACTGTCCGCCCGATCGACCTGGCGCTCGAATATCATGTCTCGCCGTCGCTGTTTGATTGCTGCATCGATCTGGGGCGGGAAGCGGTCGATACGCGGTCGAATGCGGAAGAAACGGCCGCCTGGGTGCGCGCGCACCATTATCGTTCGGTGCGACTGGTGACATCGGATTGGCACATGGCGCGCGCACGGATGGAATTGGGCAACGCGCTCGACGACAATGTCGTCATCGTTCGCGACGGCGTGAAGGGCGAACCGGATCTGCGGCTGCTGCTCGCCGAATATAACAAGCTGTTGTTGCGCCGCGTGGCGCTGTGGCTGGGGATCGGCGGATGATCGCCTGGGCGCGGACGATCCTGTTCGCTATCATATTCTACGGCGCTTCGGTGGTGATCGTGCTGCTGGTGCCGTTGAGCGCGCTGTTCGGGCGGCGCGCGCTGATCGATCACGCGCAAGGCTGGGCCTGGTTTCATCGCTGGGCGACTCGCGTGCTGCTGGGAATCGAAACCCGCACGCTGGGCACGCCGTTGGCGGAGCCCGCGCTTTACGCCGCCAAGCATCAATCGATGTTCGAAACGCTCGAGCTCGCGCTGATGCTCGGCGCGCCGGTGCCGGTGATGAAGGCGGAGCTCGCCCGAATTCCGATCTGGGGCTGGGCGGCGCGGCGCTACGGCGTCATCATCGTCGATCGCGCCGGTTCGGGGCAGGCGATGCGCCAGATGATGCGCGAAGCGCGCACCGCGCTCGACGAGGGGCGATCGATCGTCATCTTCCCCGAAGGGACGCGCGTTCGCCCCGGCGAGCAACCGCCGCTGCGTCCCGGCTTTGCTGGCCTCTATCGCTCGCTCGGCGTTCCGGTGGTGCCGGTGGCGCTCGATAGCGGGCGGCTATGGCCGCGCAAGGGGCCCAAGCGCGCCGGCACGGTGACTTTCCGGTTCGGCGCGCCGGTGCCGCCGGGCCTTCCCCGCGCCGAGGCGGAACGTCTGGTCCATGCCGAGATCAACGCGCTCGACGTTTAATCGTGCGCCCGACCGAAATCGGGCGCCGCGTCATCCTGCCCCTGCTCGACGATGCCGCGGCGGATCGCGCGCGTGCGCGTGAACAGATCGAACAGCTCGTCCCCCTTGCCCCAGCGGATCGCGCGCTGAAGCGCGGTCAGATCCTCCGAGAAGCGTTGCAGCATCTCAAGCACCGCCTCCCGGTTGGTCAGGAAAACGTCGCGCCACATCGTCGGGTCCGACGCGGCGATTCGCGTGAAGTCGCGAAAGCCGCCGGCTGAATATTTGACGACTTCGCTCTGCGTGACCTCTTCAAGGTCGCTCGCCGTGCCGACAATCGTATAGGCGATCAGGTGCGGCAGGTGGCTGGTCACGGCGAGCACGCGATCGTGATGGTCGGGCGCCATGGTTTCGACGTCGGCGCCCAGCTTCAGCCAGAATTCGGCGACACGCTCGACCGCCGCCGCGTTGGTGCTCTGCGTCGGCGTGAGGATACACCAGCGGCCGTGGAACAGCGTGGCGAAGCCGGCCTCGGGGCCGCTTTGCTCGGTCCCCGCGACGGGATGGGCCGGCACGATCGTCGCGTTGGGCAATGTCTCGGCAAGCGCCTTGGCGACCGCTTCCTTGCAGCTGCCGACGTCGCTGACGATCGCGTCGGGCGGCAGGTCGTCGGCGAGGTCCGCCGCCGCCGCGCCCATTGCCCCCACGGGCACGCACAGGATCACCAGATCGGCATCGATCACCGCGGTGCCGGCCGAATCGGCGATATCGTCGCACAGCGCGATCCGATCGGCGATCGCGCGAACCTCGGGATCGGCGTCATAGCCGGTCAGCCGTACGGTCGGCATGTGCGCGCGCACCGCCCGTGCGATCGACGACCCGATCAGCCCGAGCCCGATGATCGAGACGCGGGTGAAGGGCAGCATCAGCCGACGACCAGCTCGCGCAAGGCCGTGGCGACGCCGCGCGTCTCCTCCTCGGTGCCGATGGTGATGCGCAGGCCGTTGGCAAGCCCCTGGCCCGGCAGCCAGCGCACGATATAGCCCTTGTCCATCAGGCCCTTGTACGCGTTCTCCGCGGTCAATGCGCCGTCGAACAGCACCAGCACGAAATTGGCCTGGCTCGGCACCGCGCGAAGGCCCGCATTGCCCAATTTGCCGATCTCATCCGCGAACCACGCCCGCCACCGGGCATTGTGCTCGCGCGTATGCTCGACGAACGCAGTGTCGCCGAGCGCGGCGACCGCCGCCGCGGTGCCGGCGATGGTGATCGAGAACGGCAATCGGATGCGGTGCATCGTCTCGATGATCGCGGGCGACGCATAGCCCCAGCCGATCCGCTCGGCAGCGAGGCCGTACATTTTCGAAAAGGTGCGCGTGACGAGCACGTTGGGGGCGGTTTCGGCGAGCGCCATGCCGCCATCTTCCGCGTCGCCCTCGATATATTCGGCATAGGCGTGATCGAGCACCAGCAGCACGTGCTCGGGCAGGCCGGCATGGAGCCGCGCGATCTCGCCCTTCGTCGCATAGGTGCCGGTCGGGTTGTTCGGATTGGCGATATAGACGATCCGCGTCTTGTCGGTGACGCAGGCGAGGATCGCATCGACGTCGGTCGCATAGTCGTTGTCGGGAGCCACCACAGGGGTCGCGCCGACGCGGCGCGCGGCGATCTCGTACACCGCGAAACCGTAGCGGACGAAAATCACCTCGTCGCCGGGGCCCGCGAAGGCGCCGGCGGCCAAATGCAGCACTTCGTCCGAGCCATTGCCGTAGATGATCCGCGTTGGATCGAGGCCGTGCTTGGCGGCAAGCGTCTCGCGCAGTTCGGCGGCGCTCGCGTCGGGATAGCGTTCGAGGCGGCTCGCGGCGCTGGCGAACGCCGCGCGCGCGGCCGGGCTGGTGCCAAGCGGATTCTCGTTCGACGAGAGCTTG
>JBQCEK010000462.1:0-8105 GCA_051960335.1 Sphingomonas sp. | reverse complement strand
CGGCGACATTGGCCTCACCGATCTCGCCGCCGCGCACGGCCGTTGGCGCTTGCATGACGCGCGGGCGCTTGGCAGCGACCGGCTCGAAGTCTACGAGCGCCAGAGAGGCTAGCATGTTCACCGGAATCATCACCGATGTCGGCACGATCGACCGCGTCGAGCAACGCGGCGATCTGCGCGTCGTCATCCGCACCGCTTACGATACCGCCGGGATCGATCTCGGCGCGTCGATCGCCTGTTCGGGCGTCTGCCTGACGGTGATCGACAAATCGGCGGCCGGCGAGCCGGGCTGGTTCGCGGTCGATGTGTCGGGCGAGACCGTCTCCCGCACCGCCCAGGGCCAATGGAGCGAAGGCCGCCGACTGAACCTCGAACGCGCGATGCGGCTGGGCGAGGAAATGGGCGGGCATATCGTGACGGGCCATGTCGATGGCGTCGGCGAAATCGTCGCCCTGGTCGACGAGGGCGACTCGAAGCGCGTGACGATCGCCGCCGGGCCCGAAATCGCGCCCTATGTCGCGGCCAAGGGATCGATCACGCTCGACGGCATCTCGCTGACGGTCAATTCGGTGGCCGATACCGGCGGCCGGGTGGAGATCGGCGTGAACATCATTCCGCATACCGCCGCCGTCACCACCTTCGACACGCTCGAGATCGGCCGCGCGGTGAACATCGAGATCGACATTCTCGCCCGCTATCTGCAGCGCATGGAGCATTATCGTGGCCAAGCCTAACCTCGCCCATCTCCGCCATGGCTTCCTGTCCAGCCCCGAGGAGCTGATCGACGAAGCGCGCAACGGCCGCATGTTCATCCTGGTCGATGACGAGGATCGCGAGAACGAGGGCGATCTGATCATCCCCGCGCAGATGGCGACCCCCGATGCGATCAACTTCATGGCAACGCACGGGCGCGGGCTGATCTGCCTCGCGATGACCAAGGCCCGGGTCGACAGCCTCGGGCTCGATCTGATGAGCCGCAAGAACGGCACCCGGCACGAAACCGCCTTCACCGTTTCGATCGAGGCGCGCGACGGCGTCACCACCGGTATCTCCGCCGCCGATCGCGCGCGCACCATCGCGGTGGCGATCGATGCGTCCAAGGGGCCGGAGGAAATCGTGACCCCCGGCCACGTCTTCCCGCTGGTCGCGCGTGATGGCGGCGTGCTGGTGCGCGCCGGCCATACGGAGGCGGCGGTGGACGTCGCGCGGCTGGCCGGGCTCAATCCCTCGGGCGTGATCTGCGAGATCATGAACGAGGACGGCACGATGGCGCGCCTCGACGATCTGATTTCGGTGGCGCAGCGCCACAATCTGAAAATCGGCACGATCCGCGATCTGATCGCCTACCGGCGGCGGCACGATCACCTCGTCGAGCGCCGGGCCGAGGCGCGCTTCACCAGCCGCTGGGGCGGCGACTGGACCGCCGTCACTTTCTTCAACAAGGCCGAAGGCACCGAGCAGATCGCGCTCGTCAAAGGGAAGGTCGATCCGGGCAAGCCCACGCTCGTCCGCATGCACGCGCTGTCGCCCTTCACCGACATTTTCGGCGAAGGCGGATCGCGCGGCGACATGCTCAGGCGATCGATGGAGATCATCGGCGATGAAGGCGCCGGTGTCGTCGTGCTGCTCGCCAGCCAGCGTGGGGACGCTTTCACGCGCGCGGTGCAGGCCAAGGCCGGGCAACTCAAGCCCGCGGACATGGACGAGCTGCGCGATTACGGCGTCGGCGCGCAGATCCTGACGGAGCTCGGCATCGAGGAAATGGAACTGCTCACCAACACGCACCACACGCTGGTCGGCCTCGACGGTTACGGCCTGTCGATCGTCGGCGAGCGGGCGATCGCGTAAAACTGCGTCACCCCAGCGAAAGCCGGGGTCTTGTCGAGCTGGCGCATGAACAACAAAAAGATCCCGGCTTTCGCTGGGATGACCGGGATGAGACAGGAATGAAGGGGAGAGCATGGCCAACATCCTGATCGTCGAAGCGCGCTTCTACGACCATCTGAACGACATGCTGCTGGCCGGCGCGCGCGCGGCGATCGAGGCGGCGGGGCATGCCCATGGGACGATCACCGTGCCCGGCGCGCTCGAAATTCCCGGCGCGGTGGCACTGGCGAGCGAGAGCGGGCGCTTTGACGGCTATGTCGCGATCGGCGTGGTGATTCGCGGCGAAACCTATCATTTCGAGATCGTCGCCGGCGAAAGCGCGCGCGGGCTGATGGCGCTGAGCATGGACGGCCTCGCCATCGGCAACGGCATCCTGACGGTGGAGAACGAAGCGCAGGCGATCGTCCGCGCCGATCCCAAGCAGCTCGACAAGGGCGGCGGCGCGGCCAAGGCGGCACTGGCGATGCTCGCGCTCAAGGATCGCCTTGGCTGATCGCGACCTCACCGCGCCGCCGCAGCGCTACCGTATCGAGGAGCGCGACGGCCAGCTCGTTGTTATCGACGAGGGGAACGGGCGCCGGCCCGAACGGTGGTGGACGGTGCTGGCTCGAAACCGCCGACCGGCGCGCGGGCGTGATGAGCGGGCACTTCTCCAGCGCTTTTATCGCTGGATCGCGGCGATGGCTTGCAAGGGCAGGACCGATGGATCTGGCCGACTGATTTTCACCACCGACAAGCGCGACAGCAAGGGGCCACGCAGCTTCGCACTCGACTCGTCTGGAACCCGGCATCTGGCGCATGGGACGCTGGCGGGGATCGCTGTGGTGATCGCCATGACCGGCATGGTGCTGATCGACGTGAAGACGGGAGTGTCGATTTCCGCTGTTTTCGGACTTGCGCTCAGTGCGGGCGGAAAGCGCGCCTACACGCGGTGGGTCGACGGCTTCGGCGACGCGCTTATCGACGATTGAGCCTGACGCCGCACTTACTTATACTTGTGTAAGTAAGGAGCCAGCCGCCATGCCCCACGCGCATACGATTCCGGCCAACCCGCATTGGCTGCCGCTCAACCCGGCGCGATCGATCGCGGGGATTCCCGGCGAAAACGGGCTGCCGTTCTTCGGCAACACCTTCAAGATGCTCAAGGATCCGTTCGGATTCACGCAGCGGATGGTGGCGGCCTACGGCCCGGTCTATCGCAACAATGCGTTCGGCGGGCCATCGGTCATCATGCTCGGCCCCGACGCGAACGAGCTGGTGCTGTTCGATCGCGACAAGATCTTCTCGTCCGAACAGGGCTGGGGCCCGGTGCTCAACCTGCTGTTCCCGCGCGGGTTGATGCTGATGGATTTCGAGCACCACCGCGCCGATCGCAAGGTGATGTCGGTCGCCTTCAAGCCGGAGCCGATGCGGCATTACGCCGAGCAGTTGAACGCGGGAATCGCCGCGCGCGTCAGCGAATGGGCGGGCAAGGAACTGCGCTTCTACGACGCGGTGAAGGCGCTGAGCCTCGATCTCGCCGCGACCAGCTTCCTCGGCGTGCCGCTGGGCGCGGAGGCCGATCGGATCAACAAGGCGTTCGTCGATGAGGTGCAGGCCTCGATCGCCCCGATCCGATCGCCGCTGCCCGGCACGGCGATGCGCAAGGGCGTGAAGGCGCGCGCCTATCTGATCGATCTGTTCGAGCGCGAGATTCCGGCGCGGCGCACCGGCACGGGCGAGGATTTCTTCTCGATCTTCTGCCGCGCGGTGGGGGACGACGGCCAGCCGCTCGGCGCCGCGGCGATCGCCGATCACATGAATTTCCTGATGATGGCGGCGCACGATACGATCACGTCTTCGGCGACCAGCCTGATCATGCTGCTGGCGCGGCATCAGGATTGGCAGGAGCGGCTGCGCGAGGAGGTCGCGTCGCTCGGCCTCAACAAGGACGAGGTGCCGCACGGCAAGCTCGATCAGCTGGTGCTCACGGAATATGCGTTCAAGGAAGCATTGCGACTGATGCCGCCGGTGCCGACGATTCCCCGGCGAGCGCTCAAGGACTTTTCGTTCGGCGGCTACGATATTCCGGCGGGCACCTTCGTCGGGGTCAACCCCGCCTATACGCATCACATGGCGGAACACTGGCCCGATCCCGAGACGTTCGATCCGATGCGTTTTTCGCCCGAGGCAAGCCGCGGGCGGCATCGCTTCGCCTGGGTGCCCTTCGGCGGCGGCGCGCATATGTGCATCGGGCTCCACTTCGCGACGATGCAAATCCGCATCCTCGTGGCGCATCTGCTGCAACGCTACCGGATCGAGATCGCGCCGGGCAGCGGTGATGCGTGGCAGGTGTTCCCGATTCCGCGCCCGCGCGATGGCCTGCCAGTGACGTTCAAGCCACTTTAGAAATACCGCGCGAGCGTGAATTCGAAGCGGCTGCGGGTCGAATCGTACAAGCCGATGGTCGAATCGATCCGCGTGAACGACCAGCCGATCTGCGGCGACAGGCCGAGCACGCGGATCTTGCGATCGCCCAGCGTCGCGCGCGCGACGAAGCGCCAGTCCTTGCGCGGGGCGGGATCGAAAAAGGCCATCGGCGCATCGTAAACCGCGCGCGACGCCCCGGCGCTCAGCCCGAAATCCAGCCCCATCGGCAACTCGCCGCCGATGCCGGCATTGGCACCGATCTCGGTATCCGAATACGCCTTTTCGCGGAGCCAATCGTGGCGCACGAACGGGCTGACCGAGGCGACCAGCGCCGGCGAAAGCGCCTGTTCGTAAGTCGCATAAAGCCCGCCCTGCCATCCATCATAGCCGTGGTTGAACAGCGCCTGGGTATGGCGGAGGTCGATCTGCACGCCGATCTGGCGCTTGGTGTCGATCACGCGCTGCGCTCCGCCCTTCACGCCGACCTGACGGCTGACGACGCTGCCGCCGAACCAGCGCTGAGCGACCACCCCCTCCAGCGAGACGCTGGTGCGATCCGACACCGCATAGTCGGCCCCGGTCGCGCCCTGGATCGTGTAATCGTCGAAATCATTGCCGCTGTAATTGGTGCCGACCGCGTCGAGATCGACCAGCATGGCAAGCTTGCCGGCGACCGGCAGCCGCAGCCGCGCCGAAACCTGCGCGGTTTCGCCGACGCCCGACCGCGCCCGCGCCTTATCGTCGAGCTCGATCGGAATCGGCGTGCCGGCGAACAGCACTGTGATCGAATCGGCCGAGGTCGCGCTGTTGATGTTGCTATCCGGCGCAAGGCCGAAGCTAACGTCGATCTGCCACGGACGCGAGGCGCGGATCGTATCGCGCACCTTGCGGATCGTGCGAAGCACCTCGGGCGGCAGCTGATCGTCCTGCGCGGCGATCTTGAACTGGCGATCGGCGGCTTGCGGCTGATGCAGCGCCAGCATCGTCTTGGCGAGCTCCAGCCGAACACCGGTCTGGCGGGGATCGTCGGCCAGGATCGCGCGGTAATAATCAGCCGCCTTGTCGAACTCGCCATTCTGTTCGGCGACATAGCCGGCGAGGAAGCGGCTTTTCATCAAATAGCCGGGGGCTTGTTTCAGCGCCTCGATCAGCGGCCGCGCCTCGGCATAGCGCTTGGCCTTGATCAGCCGCTCCGCTGCGGCTTCGAGCTGATCCGGGGTCAGGCGAACGCGGCAGGTGGCGCCGTCGCAATCGAGCGGGGTCGATTGCGCGTCGGCCGAATGCGCGACTATCGTCGCGGCGAGCGCCATCGCGCTCGCCAACCCCACGCGCCGCATCACGATCCTCCGATTGGTTCAGGCGTTACTTCTTGCCGCCGGTGAAGGCGCCGAGGATATCCACCCGCTGATTCGGCACGCCGCCGACGATGCGGAAATCGCCGCCGATTTCCTTGGCGCCGGGGCCATAGAAATTGCCGTCGATCGAGCTTCCCCCGGCGACGTTGGTCGTTGGATTGACCGAGGTGAAATCGACCGGAATCTTGGTGCCGCCCTGCGTGAAGAAGGCCGAGGAGAAGGCGCCGGAAAACGCGCCCGTGCTGATGATCGACGCCGATCCCGTGGCGTTGAAGCTCGCCCCGTCGAGCGCGCCGGTAACCGACTGGCCGTTGTTGAACGAGGAACCGACCGTGCCCGCCAGGGTCAGGCCGACGCTGGCCTTGGCGAAATCCACATCGATCGAGCTGGTGCCGTTGAGCCACGAAAACGTCTGGCCGTTGACCATCGTCGCCAGGAAATCGCCGTCATAATGGCCGCTGCCGGTGGTCGGGATTTCGAGAACCGGCGTCTGGCTGCCGAACACCATCGCGCCGTTCTGCGTGTTGGTGAGCACGTTCGCGGTCGTATCATATTCGGTATGCACGAACCCGGCGAGCGTCACATAGCTCGTGGTCGTGCCCGGACGCTGATAGAAAAAAGTGTCTTTGGTGATCGTGGTGCCGTCGGACGAACCGGCCGTCAGGTAATTATAGCCGTCGTAATAGGGCACTTCGAGCGATTGCAGATCCGTGCGGTGCGCGGGATCCTGATAGCGGATGTTCTGCGACACGTTGGCGGCCGTATCGTTCAGCACCACGGTGAAGATGCCGTCGCGCGGATCATAGGTGACAGTGCCGTTGGGGCTCGCCGCGGTGCTCGCGTCGCCGGCATAGAGCGTGCTGCCAGTCGTGGCATCAACGCTCAGCGACTGGACGGCCGCCGTGGCGTTGAAGGTGGTCGCCGCCGATACGTCGAGGAAGGTCTGCCCCGGCGTTGGCGTGGGCGTGCTGGGCGGTGCCGCCGAACCGATCGTATTCACTCCGCTGCCGCCGCACGCGGCGAGCGACATCAGCGGCAGCGACAGCATCAAAGACCGAGCACGCATCGAAAACCCCCTCTGCCCCCTGATCGGGCCAAGTTTCGATGACGTGAGGTAAGCGAGAAGGGTTAACGCCGGCTAAACATCGCGGCGAATTGAACAAATCGGCGGAAGGCGAAGGATCACCCCATCAGCCCGAGCGCGAGCAGCAGCGCCAGGAAGAGCATCAACGCGACGAAGCCGAAAACGACGAGCGCGCAGGTGCGCCAGAAAGCTGAGAAGCGGCGCAACTGATAAGCACCGCGCAATTGCTTGTAGATATGGATCGGCGGCGCGAACGTGCCAACGATGGCGATGACGCTACTCGATATCCCGATCTCGCCAGCGAGCGTCAGCACCGTGACCAGCAGCGTCATGAAATCGAGCGAGTAGATCACGAAGATCGTGTGATCATACAGGTGATAGCGCCGCCGCCACAGGAACAGCAACGCGACGAACGGCACCGAGATCGGGATCAGCGCCCAGCTGTATTTATAGGCGCTCGATTGCAGCTTGTAGATGGCGAGGCCGGGGTTGGCGTTGGCTTTCTCGATACCGCGATCAAGCGGCGCCCAGCCGGTCTTGATATCGGCTATGGTGACCGGCTTTTCCCCCTTCCGGGCCCCGATCGTCCCGTCGCGCGCTTGCTTGACGCTGGCGAGCGATGCCTGCAGCGCGGCGATCTCCGCGTTCGCGTTGCGCTTGTCCTGTGCCGACCGCGCCTTGGCGAGCCGCGCCTTGGCCTGGCCGATTTCGGCATTCATCGTCGCGGCCGCCGCGTCGAACTGGGCGACCGATTCCTTGCTGGCGGTGGGGCTCAATCCCTCGCCGTCGAACTCGCCACCGATCGCGTGGATCACCGCGAACATCAGGAAGACGAAAAACAGGAACAGCGCGAGCGGCGAGACGAATCGCGCCCGCTCGCCAGCGATGTAACGCCGGGTCAGCGCGCCCGGGCGGACCACCAGCATCGGCAGCGTTCGCCAGATCTTGCCCTCGAAATGGAACACGCCGTGCAGCAGATCGTGCCCGATCGACATCAAGGTCTTGTGGACGTGCCCGTTCTGGCCGCAGGCATGGCAGAAGGCGCCGATCAGCCGCGTGCCGCAATTGAGGCACAGGCCGTGCCCTTCCGCACCGTGCGCCTGTTCGCCTGCCCTCGGCTCGACCGCGCGCCCGATCAGCGCGCCGGTCGCGATATCCCCTGCTGCCGCAATGTCCCCGCTCATGGCGCTGATGGATAGCATTGCCCGGTTGAAAGGCGATAGCGCTTTGGCAGTTTCGCGGCGCGTGATAATCGGCGCGCCATGGAAACGACCGTCGACATAGAAATCGATACGGCCGCGATCGTCGCGTCGCTGGGCCGGCAGGCTCGCGCCGCGGCGCGCGTGCTGGCCGGGCTGAGCCGCGCGGAC
>JBQCEK010000461.1:0-2068 GCA_051960335.1 Sphingomonas sp. | reverse complement strand
CGGCGCGCGAGGCGTGATGGCGTCCTACAATGCATGGAACGGGACGCCGATGGCGATCAACCCGGTGCTGCGCAACGTGGTGATCGACAAATGGGGCGTGGATGTGGTGTCGAGCGACGGCGGTGCGATCAAGCTGCTGGTCACGGCGCACAAGGTGTTCAAAACGCAGGAACAGGCGGCCGTCGCTGCGTTGAAGGCAGGCATCAACCAGTATCTCGATACCTATAAGGACGAGTTGCATGCGGCGCTCAAGGACGGCTCGATCACGCAGGTCGATCTCGACGAGGCGCTGCGACGCAAGTTCCGCATCACGTTGAAGCTGGGCTTGCTCGACCCGCCCGATCAGGTCCCTTATACGCGCATTCGCGGTGGCACGCCCCCCTGGGAGGGTGCGCACGATCGCGCCGTTTCGAAAGCGCTGGCGCTTGAATCGATTACGCTGCTCAAGAACAGCGGGCGCGCGTTGCCGCTCGATCGCAAGGCGCTGAAGTCGATTGCCGTTATCGGCCCACTGGCCGATAGCGTGCACTGGGATTGGTATGGCGGCCACCCGCCCTACACGATCTCCCCATTGCAAGGCATTCGAGATGCGGCGGGGCCGGGCGTGAAAGTGCGCTTCGCCGCCGACGATACCGACGGCGCGGCAGAGGCGGCGGCCAAGGCGTCCGATGTGGCGATCGTCGTCGTCGGCAACGATCCGACGTGCGGGCCCAATATGGCCAATGACTGGACCGACGACGGCACGAAGCCGTGCGCCGATCCGGGCGATGGGCGTGAAGGGCGCGACCGGGTTACGCTCACGCTGGCGCAGGAATCGCTCGTCAGGAAGGTGATGGCAGCCAACCCCCGCACCGTGATGGTGCTGGTGTCCAGCTTCCCCTACACGATCAACTGGTCGGCGGCGCATGTGCCGGCGATCGTTCATACCGTCCACGCCTCGCAGGACGAGGGATGGGCGCTGGCCCAAGTCCTGTTCGGCAACTATGATCCCGCCGGCCATACAGTCGTCACCTGGCCGGCAGCGATGAATCAGCTGCCGCCGATGATGGATTATGACATTCGTCATGGCCGGACCTATATGTATTTCAAAGGAAAGCCGCTTTATCCCTTTGGCTATGGTCTGAGTTACACAACCTTCCGGTTCAGCCATCTCCACACCGACAAGCGCACGCTTTCCCGAGACGGCGGCATGATCGTCAGCGTCGATGTCACCAATAGCGGCAAGGCGGCCGGTGATGCTGTGCCGCAGCTCTATGTCCAGCATCTGGGCTCACGCGTCGCGCGGCCATCGCTCGAACTAGAGGGCTTCGCGCGAGTCCACCTCGACCCCGGCCAGACCAAGACGGTGAGGATTCCGCTGAAGGCGTCGCAGCTCGCTTATTGGGATGCAGGGCAGCATGCGATGGTGGTCGAGCCCGGCCGGGTGCGATTGATGATCGGCGCTTCGTCGGCCGATATCAAGCTGCGACGAACGGTCGGCGTCGAGTGATAGCGCCGTCGCCGCGACCGAGCCCGCATCAGCCGGGGGCGGGATCGCCATAGATGATTCCCCGACCGTCTGTGCCGATATAGACTCGACCGAACTGCTTCGGATCGCCGATGATCACCCGGAAGCGCAATCCCCATTGATGCTGGTCGTCATTGAGTCGAGTCCAGGCGTCGCCGCCATTGGTGGAGCGCCATACCGCGGTCAGCCCGTCTCGGTCGCCAATCGCGTAGAGGGCGGGCCATGACGATCCGGGCACTCCCTTGCCGAGACCGTAATATCGGATGTCGATGCCGTGGGTGGCAAGCGCCCAAGTGTCGCCGAAGTCGGTCGAGCGATAGAGGGCGCCGTCCAGCAGCAGCCACAGCGCCCCAGCGCGCCCCGGCACCGCCACGAGCGGATTCTGCGCTTCGCGCCATGTCACATGAGCACTGGAAAGATCGGCGGGTAAGCCTCGCCCGGCGATGGGATGGAAGGTCGCGCCGCCATCATCACTCCGTTTGACCTGATTTGTCGCGAAATCCAGCGCATAGAAGTGACGTGGATCGACCTTGTCGGCTGTCGGGCGGCTGCCGATCGGCA
>JBQCEK010000460.1:0-3946 GCA_051960335.1 Sphingomonas sp. | reverse complement strand
GATTGAGCGCCGGCGCCGAGCGCGACAGCATGCCGACAATGAGGTTGAGGCAAAGCAGCAGGAAGCCGACCGGCAGCGCCAGCAGGAAGCCCGCCGAAAAGGCGTATCCGCCGAAAAAGGCGATGTCTTTCAGCCGTTGCGGCGCCATCCACGCCGCCCCCGGCGGCATGGCGTCATAGCTTTTCACCACCATCTCGACGAGTATGAGATGGCCGTTGAGCGAGAGGAACAGCAAGGTCAGCAGGATCGACATGAACTGGCCGACCGCCTGGCTCGAACCGCCGTTCTGCGGATCGTTCATCGACGCGAAGCCGATTCCCATCGAATTGCCGATGATCTCGCCGGCGATCAACGGCGCGGCGAAGGCGATCTGAAGCACGAACCCCATCGCCAGCCCGACCAGCGCCTCAGCACCGACCGAAAGGATCGTCGCCAGCGAAAAAACTTCCGCCGGCGGCGTCACCGGATGTGCGGCGAGCACCAGCAATCCGATCGCGCCCGACAAGGTGATCCGCACCGGCAGCGGGACGGAGACCGAGCCGAACACCGGGGCGGCAATGAAGGCCGCGCCGATCCGCACCATGACGAAGATCAGCGCCCACAATTGCTGCTCGATCGAGAGGCCGAAGCCGAGCATGGCGGCCTAGCGCACCAGATCGGGGATGCGTTCGAAGATGCTGGTCGTGAAATCGGTCAGCAACCCCATGATCATGCCGCCGAAGATCACCAGGCTGATCGCGACGACGATCAGCTTGGGGATGAACGACAACGTCTGTTCGTTGATCGAGGTCGCCGCCTGGATCATGCCCAGGATCAGGCCCGCGAGCAGCGCGGGGATGAGGATCGGCGCGGCGGCCAGCGCCAGCACCCAAAGCGCCTCATGCGCGACCGTCAGGAAATAATCCGCGTCCACCGTATCGCCCCCGTCAACTCATGAAGCTGTTGGCGAGGCTGCCCATCGTCAGCGCCCAGCCATCGACGAGAACGAACAGCAACAGTTTGAACGGCATCGAAATGATCGTCGGAGACAGCATCATCATGCCCAGCGACATCAGCACCGTGGCGACGATCAGATCGATCACCAGAAACGGCAGGAAGATGAGGAAGCCGATCTGGAACGCCGTCTTCAGCTCGCTCGTCACGAACGAGGGCAGCAGCACCGAGAAAGGAACGTCCGCTGTGTTCTGATACGGGCCCGAATGCGCCATTTCGGCGAACATCGTGATGTCCTTGTTGCGCGTCTGCTTGATCATGAAATCATGCAGCGGGGCGCCCGCCGTCTTGATCATGTCGGTCGCGCCGATCTGACCGGCCGAATAAGGCTGGATCGCCGCCGTATTGATCTTGCTGATCACCGGCGACATCACGAAGAAACTGAGAAACAGCGACAGGCCGATCAACACCTGGTTGGGCGGCGTCTGCTGGAGGCCGAGCGCCTGGCGCAGGATCGACAGCACGATGATGATCCGCGTGAAGCTGGTCATCATCAGCAGGATGCCGGGCAGGATTGTCAGCAGGCCCATGATGATGAGGATCTGCAGAGAGAGCGCCATCGGCGCGCTGCCATTCGCCTGATTCTGCGCGCTCGACTTGCCGAGATCGCCCAGCGCGCGATCGATCGCGTCGCCCACCCCCGGCGTCGCCGGCGCGGTCACTGGCGCGGGCGCGCTCGGCGCGGGCACGGTTTGCGCGAACGAGGGCGCCGCGATCGCAACGCAAAGCATGATCGCGAGGATCGCGAGGACCAGTTTCGCGCCGATCCCGCTCCCCGTCCGCCGTTCAGGCTGGACGAACAGCGAGGGCCCCGCCTGTCCGCGCAGGCGCGTAACCGTTACGGGATGAGTCATTTGTCGCCCCGGTCGATCAGGCTGACGCCGGTCCGGCTGACCGAGACGAGCAGCTTGCGCCCCTCGAACTCGATCACGGCAAGCTTGGTGCCGGTGGAAACCATCATCGTTTCCGTCACCTTGAGCATGCGATTGGCGGGCTGCCCCGGCATCCGGCTCTCAAGTCGCCGCCACAGCCACAGGCAACCGATCATCAGGCCGCAAACAAGCGGCAGCAGAATGACCAGCTTCAGGACATAGGCCCACATCATAGCGGCTTGGCGCGCTTGTCGGGGCTCACCAACTCGGTCATGCGAACGCCGAAGCGCTCGCCCACCGTGACCACTTCACCGCGGCCGATCAGCGTGCCGTTGACGAACACGTCGAGCAATTCGTTGGCGTGCCGATCGAGCTCGATCACACTCGATTCGCCAAGCGCCAGCAACTCGCGCAACGAAAGCTGGGTCGATCCGATCTCGACCGTCAGCTTGACATCGACATCCTGCAGCAGCCGGAAATTGGCCGCTACCGCGCCATCGGCCGGAATGCCCCCCGTCATGTCGTTCATCGTCACATATCCTCGTGTTGAATGCGTTTGATCTGCGTGAGGCGGATCGCCGCCTTGCCGTTCGACGTGCCGACGGTGCCGGTGCCGAAGCGATCGCCACCCACCATCACGGGAACGTCGTTGCCGAACGCGATCGGGATCACGTCGCCGACTTTCAATTCCATCAGGGTGGCGAGCGAAATGGTCGGCTCAGCCAGCACCGAGCGGACCGGGAACTTGACCGCCATCGCCGCACGCGTGAGCCCGCCGGACCAGGTCGGATCGGGCTCGGCGGTCTTGCCGTGAACCTTGCCCGTCAGCGACAGCGTGTGCGGCTTGAGCACGGCGACCGGGTAAACCAGATCGAGAATGCGCGGCGCTTCATCGCCCGCGGCCATGCCGAAGCGCGTAACGACCATCGCATCGTCGCCGTCGAGATCGGCGAGCATCGCCGCGTTGGCCTCGACATGGCCGGGCGTGAAATCGAGCTTTGCGAGCGGCTCCCACGCCGATTTGAGCGGCGCGGCGAGCATCATGGCGACTCGTGCGACCATCGCCTCGGCAGCGGCGGAGAATTCGCCGGGCAGCGCCTTGGGCGTATCGCCGGTGCCGCCAAAGAACAGATCGAGCATTTCGAGCACGAACCGGCCATCGAACACGGCAAGCGCCTTGCCCGGCGATGACGCGGGCGACGGCGTGATCGTCATCGGCATCCAGGCGGTCAGCCCCTCGGGCCGCTCGGCGCGGTAATCGGCGAAGCGCTGGACGCCCCGCGGCTCCGCCCAGCTCCTCAGCTCACGCCGAAGCACCGGCTCGAACACCCCACGCAGCGACCGCGCCAGCCGCGCCGACAAATGCTGCACCGTGTGCAGATCGCCGAACGGGTTGAGCTTCGGCGCGCCGAACGCGGCAGCGCTTTCAACGCTGCCACGCGGGCGTTCGCGGCGATCCGCCTTGGTCGAGGATGACGAGCTGTTAACCATGCCCGTTCACTGAACAACGAAATTGGTAAAGTAGACGTTACCAATGCCGCCGAATCCCTCCTTTTGGATCAAAACCTGGTTGATTGCGGCAGCCAGACGCTTCTGGAGGTGCTTTTTGCCCTCGGACGTGAACACCTCGTCCTCGGTCGCATCACCCAGCGCCATGAGAATCGCCGAGCGAACGGCGATCTCATGCGTCTTCAGATTATCGATGACTCGCTGGTCGTATGGCGTCGAAACGGCGATTCCGACCTGGACGTAATGGACGCTGTCCTGAAGGTTCGAGGTGAAATCCTTGTCCAGCTCGTAATAGGTCGATGCGTATTTGGCGCCGCCTTCGCCCGGCGGCGTGGCCTCCTTGGCGCCTTCGCCGCTGGTTTCGCTGCCCGATCCCTCGGCGGCGCTGACGCGACCCTCCTCGCTCGTCGGCACCAGGCGCGGCGTGGTGTCGACCGGCGCGTCCTTGGCCTTGGCGCTGCCCATCGAGCCGGCGAAATACATGCCGGCGCCGACGCCGCCGCCGACCAGCGCGATCAACAGGACGGCGATGCCGATCAGCTTGACCAGCTTGCCCTTCTTCTTGGGTTTTT
>JBQCEK010000459.1:0-10514 GCA_051960335.1 Sphingomonas sp. | reverse complement strand
CCCGGCGACCGAGGCGGCGCCGGCGAAATCGACATCGCCGACCAGCGCGCCATCCACCCGGTTGATGCCGACATCGATCACGGTCGCGCCGGGCTTGATCCATTCGCCCTTGACGAGTTCGGCACGGCCGACCGCCGCCACCACGATATCGGCGCGGCGAACCACGCTGGACAGATCATGCGTCTTCGAATGCGCGATCGTGACGGTGCAGCTTTCGCCGAGCAGCAGCGTGGCCATCGGCTTGCCGACGATATTGGATCGGCCGATCACCACCGCATCGAGGCCGGACAGGCTGCCGCGCTGATCCTTCAGCAGCATCAGGCAGCCGAGCGGGGTGCAGGGCACGAAGCCGGGCAGGCCGCTGGCCAGGCGCCCGGCGTTGACCGGATGGAAGCCATCGACATCCTTGTCGGGATCGAGCCGGGTGATCACCTTGCGCTCGTCGATATGCGGCGGCAGCGGCAGCTGGACCAGGATGCCGTCGACGGCCGGATCGGCGTTGAGCGTGTCGACCAGCGCCAGCAGCGCCGCTTCGCCGGTATCGGCGGGCAGGCGGTGCTCGAAACTCTCCATGCCGGCGGCGACCGTCGCCTTGCCCTTCGACCGGACATAGACCGACGACGCCGGGTCTTCGCCGACCAGCACCACGGCCAGCCCCGGCTTGCGGCGAGCAGCGGTGCGGAAGCGATCGACTTCGCCCGCGATCCTCTCCCTCAAGGCAAGCGCGAAAGCCTTGCCGTCGATGATCTGCGCCGTCATCGCCGCCTCACATCGGCCTGCCATAGGCGATGTTCAGCGCCAGGCGGTTGAGCACGATCGACAGGATGCCGATCAGCACCAGCACGACCATCGGCGAAAAATCGATCGCGCCGGTGTTCGGCAGGATGCGGCGGATCGGCCGATACATCGGCTGGCACAGCCGCTCGATCCCGTCATACAGCGATCGGACGAACCCGTTGTACGTGTTGACGACGTTGAAGGCGATCAGGATCGACAGCACGAAATCGGCGATGATGATCCACCACACCACGTCGAGCAGCACCTGCAGAATCTGGATGATGGTAAGCAAGTCGGACCTCCGGGGGCGTAACGATACGGGCTTAGCGAAAAGGGCGGCCAAAGGACAGGGCGGTTTCGGCTATGGCGCGATCGATTCCGTCTGCGATCGGCGGTTCAGCGCCCGACCAGCGTGCCGGCGCCG
The DNA here is from genome assembly GCA_051960335.1 of Sphingomonas sp. Taxonomy (GTDB): domain Bacteria; phylum Pseudomonadota; class Alphaproteobacteria; order Sphingomonadales; family Sphingomonadaceae; genus Sphingomonas. Next base: position 9,313 of record JBQCEK010000459.1, on the reverse strand, counting down.
CGGCGCGTGAAGACTTCGAGCAGCATCGCATGCGGCACCCGCCCATCGAGGATGACGGCCGCCTCCACCCCCGCCTCGACCGCGGCGACACACGTCTCCAGCTTGGGGATCATCCCGCCCGAGATCGTGCCGTCGGCGCGCAGATCGGCGATGCGTGCGGCGTCGAGATCGGTCAGCAGCTGGCCCTGCTTGTCCAGCACGCCGGCGACATCGGTCAGCAGGAACAGCCGCTTGGCGCCCAGCGCGCCGGCGATCGCGCCCGCCATCGTATCGGCGTTGATGTTGTAGGTATGCCCGTCGGCGCCGATGCCGATCGGCGCGATCACCGGGATCATGCCGGCAGCCGAGATGGTGTCGATCACGGTGCGATCGATCGCTTCCGGCGCGCCGACGAAGCCGAGATCGAGCGCGCGTTCGATATTGCTGTCCGGATCGCGCGTCGTGCGGGCGACCTTGGCGGCGCGCACGAAACCGCCGTCCTTGCCCGAAATTCCGACCGCGCGGCCGCCGGCGGCGCCGATCCAGGCGACGATTTCCTTGTTGATCGCGCCAGAAAGGACCATTTCGGCGACCTTGGCGGTCTCCGCGTCGGTGACGCGCAAGCCATCGACGAAGCTCGATTCGACGCCCAGCTTCTTCAGCATCGCGCCGATCTGGGGCCCGCCGCCGTGCACCACGACCGGGTTGATGCCCACCGCCTTCAGCAGCACCACATCCTCGGCGAAGTCCCGCGCCAGCTCGGGATCGCCCATCGCATGGCCGCCATATTTCACGACGAACGTCGCGCCCGCATAACGCTGCAGATAGGGCAGCGCCTCGGTAAGCGTTTCGGCCTTGGCGAGCGTCGCCGGATCGGGGGCGTGGTTCATGGACGCGGCCTTTAGCGCCTTCGCCGCGCCAGTGAAAGCGCGTGGCGCGCCGCCGCCCCGGCAGACGGCGTCGGCGGATCGAGTTTGCTTCGTCAGGCGGCTCGATCGAGCCGGCGGCCGATCGCTACGAACAGGTAGATGAACGGCGGGACGAGGATCGCCGAAAGGACGACCTTGACGATCATCTGGCCGACGAGCAGCGCGCCGATCGGGAAGATCCCGGCGAACGCGATGGTGACGAACAGCAGCGTATCGACGACCTGGCTGAGCATGCTGGCGATCGCGGCGCGCAGCCACAGCAAGCGGCTGCCCTCGCGACCCTTGAGCGCGGCGAAGATGGTGACGTTAAGCGTCTGCGACACGCCATAAGCGACGATCCCGCCGAGCCAGATGCGCGGGGTGCCGCTCATCATCAGCGCAAAGGCGTCGCGCCGCGCGGGCTCCATCGCCGGCGCGGCGGGGAGCGTGAGGACGATGAGCGACAGCAGGATCGAGACGATCAACGGCACGAAGCCGATCAGCACCAGCCGATTGGCGATCTGCCGCCCGTGCAGCTCGGCCACCGAGCTCGAGGTGACGACCAGCAGCAGGAAGGCGACGATCCCCGCCTCCACCGCCAGCGGGCCGACGCCGATCAACGTGCCGAGATCGGAGAGCGGGCCGAGCGCGATCTGCTTGTTGCCGAGCACGCCGGCGATGCAGACCATGCCGCCGTAGAAGATCGAAAAGGCGAAAAGCGAGCGCGGGATCGCGCGGACGGGATCGTTCATCGCCGCGACGCTAGACGGATTTGATCGCGCGTCAACGGGGCTCGCCTCGCCGGACAAATTTCGCCATAACCCGCGCTTTCGAGAAAAGGCCGGCGCCGCGCCGGCAGGGTGGGGACGCAACCGAACGCATGACTCGTTTTCTGATCGGCATTGCCGGCATCGTCGTGATCCTGGCGATCGCTCTTCTGCTGTCGACCAACCGCCGGGCGATCCGCCTGCGCGTGGTGGGCGCGGCCTTCGCGCTCCAGGCGGGCATCGCCACGCTGGTGCTTTACGTGCCGCAAGGGCGCGCGGTGCTGGCCTTCCTGTCGGGCGGCGTCGCCAATCTGCTGGGTTACGCCAAGGCCGGGGTGGACTTCATCTTCGGCCCGCTCGCCGCGCCGACGATCGGCGGCAACAGCTTCGCGATCGCGGCGCTGCCCGTCATCATCTTCTTCGCCAGCCTCGTCTCGATCCTTTATTATCTGGGCATCATGCAGCTCATCGTGCGCTGGATCGGCGGCGCGATCGAATGGGTGATCGGCGTCTCCAAGGTCGAATCGCTGTGCGCGGCAGCGAACATCTTCGTCGGCCAGAGCGAATCGCCGCTCGTCATCCGGCCCTATCTCGCCGGGCTGACGCAGGCGCAGTTGTTCACCGTGATGACCAGCGGCATGGCCGGCGTCGCGGGGACGATCCTGGCCGCTTATGCCGCGATGGGGATCAAGATCGACTATCTGCTCGCGGCGAGCTTCATGTCGGCGCCGGGCGGCATCCTGATGGCCAAGATCATCATGCCCGATACGGTGCCGCCCGCCGCGCTCGACGATATCGCGCTGTCGGAAAACCGGGTCAGCGCGCGCGGCCCCGCCGCGTTGCTTCCCGATGGCCAGCATCAGGACGTGACGCTGGCCGAGGCGACGCATGACGAGGAAAAGCCCGCCAACATCATCATGGCGGCGGCGCAGGGCGCGCAGACGGGGGTCAAGCTGGCGGTCGCGGTGGGCGCGATGGTGCTCGCCTTCGTCGCGCTGGTGGCGCTTGCCAACGGCATCCTGACCGGGATCGGCCATTGGTTCACGCCCGATGACATCACCTTTCAGGGGATCATCGGCACGATCTTCAAGCCGGTGATGTTCCTCTTGAACGTGCCGTGGCACGAGGCGGGCGCGGCGGGCGGCTTCTTCGGCGAGAAAATCGTGCTCAACGAATTCGTCGCCTATATCGATCTCGGCAAGGTGCAGGCGACGCTATCCCCGCGCACCGTGGCGATCGTGACGTTCGCGCTGTGCGGCTTCGCCAATTTCTCGTCGATCGCGATCCAGATGGCGGTGACCGGCTCGCTGGCGCCCAATCAGCGGCCGATGATCGCCAAGCTGGGCCTGCGCGCGCTGGCGGCGGGCAGCCTCGCCAATCTGATGAGCGCCGCACTGGCGGGTTTGCTGATCGGCTGACCCTGCCGCTCAGGCGAACCGATAGGGATCGAAGCGCGCCGCGTCGGGATCGGGCGCGCCGCGCAGCGCAGCGGCGATCAGCTCTGCGCCCAGCGCGGCAAAGGTCACGCCGTTGCCGCCGAATCCGCTGGCGAGCCACAGCCGATCGTGGTTCGCCGCGCGGCCGATCGCCGGCAAGCCATCGGGCGAGGTGCCGAACGCCGCCGCCCAGGCGCAATCCACCGCGACATCCGGGACGTCGATCATTGCCGCCAGCTTGGCCTGGATCAACCCGCCCTTCGCGCCGATCAGTGCGTCGCGCTGTTGCGCGTCGGCGAAATCTTCGTCCTCGCCGCCAGCGATCACGCGTCCATCGGCGGTGGCGCGGGCATAGAGATAGGGGGAGGACGCTTCCCAGATCATCGCGTTTTCCCGCCATAGCGGCGCGCAGCCCGGCGCCGTGGCGATCGCATAGCTCGATCCCACCGCGAAGGCGGGCGGCAGATGCCAGATCGGCCGTTCATAGCCGGGCGCGAGGATGACTTCCCGAGCAATCACCGCCCGGCCGTCGCCGGTGCGCAAAACCACGTCCGACGCGCGGTGGTCGATCGCCACGATGTCGATCGGAAAGCACGCGGCCGCGCCGTGCTGTCGCGCGCGTGCGACCAACGCGAGGGTGAGCTTGACCGGATCGACCTCGTAACTGTCCGCCGAGAGCAATGCCGCGCGCGGGGCGATGCCGAAGCGCGCCGCAACCGCCGCCGCATCGAGGAAGGTGGAGGGCAAACCGGCCGCTTGCCGCGCCTGCTGTTCCGCGTGCAGCGCGCGCTCGTCGAGCAAGGTGCCGGCCAGATAAAGCTCCGGGCGATCGACGCGGCCGCAATCGATCCCGGTGGCGTCGATCCGCTTGGCGAGAGTGCGGCACGCGGCATGCACGCGCCGCCAGCGCCGCGCCGCCTCCGGCGCGCCGAGCCGTGCGGCGAGATGCGTCAGCGGCACATCGGCGGCCCACATCACCAGCGCGGTGGAGGCGGCGGTGCTGCCATGCGCGGGCGGGCGGCGATCGAGCAACAACACCTCGCGACCGTCGCTCGCCAGGCGCTCGGCAAGCATCGCCCCCATAATCCCGGCGCCGACGATCGCGAGATCGACAGGGAGCGCCGGCAATGGATCGGATGTCAGCGTGTTTCGGGCGTCGGCCAGCCACGGCGATCGACCGCCCCGCAGCGTCCGGTGTTCGGTGAGCTCCACCGCGGCGCTATTTCAGAAACGGCTTGCCTTCATGCGCGACGAGCAGATCGTGCATGTCCGATGCGTGATCCTCCTCTTCGGCGAGGATATGTTCGAGCATGATCCGGGTGGTGGGATCGTCGTCGCCGAAATAGCGGATCAGCTCCTGATAATGTTCGATCACCAGCCGTTCGGCGACGAGATTGTCCTTCAGCATCTGCACCAGATCGCCGCCCTTGCCATATTCGGTGGCGGCGCGGCTGGCGAGCCCTTCGGGATCGAGGTTCGGCACGCCGCCGAGCTGATCGATGCGTTCGGCGGCCATCAGCATGTGGGCATGCTCGCTGTCGGCATGTTCCTTGAACTCCGCCGCGACGCCCTTGCTGCTGATGCCTTCAGCCGCGATCGCGTGCATCTGATAGCGCAGCACGCACACCAGCTCGGTCGCGACGACGGTTTGCAGCAGCTCGATCGTCTTGTCGGGATCGCCCTTGTAGCTGGGCATCACCGCCCCTTCGTCGAGCGATTTGCGGGCGCGGGCGCGCAGCGTCTTGACGTCGGTAAGGAACGCGGTTTCCTGTTTGGGCTCGGTCGCCATCGGCATGCTCCGGATCATTGCGGCGCCCCAACGGCCCGCTTTTTGCCTTTACGACCGATGGCGGGGATGGTTCCGATTGCCGCGCCTATTCCTCGTCGGTGCGCCGCTTGATCTTGTTGGGCAGATCCTTGCCCTTGGTTCGCCGCGACGGAATCTGCACCGGGTGCTTCTTCTTCCATTCGGCGAAGGTCATCGGGCCATCGGGCGTGTCGATGATGGTGTCGTCGATGCTCATCGCCGCCCTCTCACCGCGTCGGGACGGGCTCGTCGCCCGAATAATCGTAAAAGCCACGCTTTGTCTTGCGGCCGTACCAGCCCGCTTCGACATATTTGACCAGCAGCGGGGCGGGGCGGAACTTGGGATCGCCGGTGCCTTCGAACAGCACGCGGGTGATTTCCAGGCAAGTGTCGAGCCCGATGAAATCGGCCAGCGTGAACGGCCCCATCGGGTGATTGAGGCCAAGCTGGCAGGCGGCGTCGATATCCGGGATCGTCGCCACCCCTTCGCCCAGCGCGAAGCAGGCCTCGTTGAGCATCGGCATCAGCACGCGATTGACGATGAAGCCCGGCGCATCATTGGCGTGGACGACGCGCTTGCCGAGCGCCTTGGCATAGGTCTCGACCAGCGTGACCGTCTCGTCCGAGGTGGCGAGGCCGCGGATCAGCTCGATCAGCCCCATCACCGGCACCGGATTGAAGAAATGCACGCCGACGAAGCGCTTCGGATCGGGCGTCGCCTGCGCCAGCCGCGTGATCGGGATCGACGAGGTGTTCGAGGCGAGCACCGCCTGATGCCCCAGCACCTTGCCCACCTCGGCGAAGATGGCGCGCTTGATCTCCTCACGCTCGGTTGCCGCTTCGATGACGAGGCCGCAGGACGACATGCCGTGGACGCCATCGATGCAGTCGATCCGGGCGAGCGCCTGATCGCGGGCCTGGGCGTCGATCTTTTCCTTTTCGACCAGCCGGCCGAGCTGTTTGGCGATGCCGGCCTTGCCCGCCTCGGCGCGCTCTATCGAGACGTCGCTGAGCAGCACATGATAGCCTGCTTGCGCCGACACCTGCGCGATTCCCGCGCCCATCTGTCCCGCGCCGATCACGCCCACCGTCTGCATGCCTGTCTCCCTCGATTTCGTCCGGACCGCATAGCCGGTTTTGCCGGCGAGGCCAGCGCTTCCCGGCGTTGGAGTGTGTTTCAGCGGAGCTGAAACGGCACCGATCCGGCGAAGCTGGATACGAGTCTGACGCCCTAGCGCCCGCGTTCCAGCGCTTCCTTGAGGCCGGCGAGCGCGCCGGCCGGCCGCGCTTCCTCCTCGCTCAACACCCCGGCTTCGCGCAGCGCCGCCTCGGCATCCGGCGCGCGGGGAAAGGGATCGAGCGCCAGCGCCATGGTTTCCGCCGCCGCCTCGCCAAGGTCGATCGCGCTGCCCTCGATCGGCACGGTGTCGCAATCGTCCTCGCTCAGCTCGATTTCATCGGCCCCGCTCCCCGTCTGAGCGACGAAGCGCAGCGCCACGGGCTCGTCGATCGTCGCCGGGACGGGCGCTTCGGTGACGACGCATGCCTGAACCACGTCAGCGGCGACTCGGCCGCGCACGACGATCCCCGCCGCCTCGCGCCGGAAGGTCAGATCGGCCGTCAGCCGATCGATCGCGATCAGATCGAAGCGCTTGGCGAGCGCGGCGCGCTCGGCGTCGCTCGCCTCGATCGTCACGCGGCGTTCGCGGTCACCGATCGTATCGAGTCGTTCGGGCCGGGAGAATTCGGGCGTCACGGCAGCGACCCCGCCAGGAGCGCGTCGGTCGGCGCGGCGGAGAGCGCCCGGTGCAGCGCGTTCAGCCCGTCGCGCACATGGGCGAGCGCGGCTGGCTCCGGTGTGGCGCCGCGATAGATGTTGCGCACCGCCGCCGGGCCGATGTCGCCCGCCTCGACGCCGGCGCGATAGGCGCCCAGCCGGCCACCCAGCATCCCCATCATCCGGCCGATATGCTTGCCGACGACGATATCGCCGATGCCGATCTCGCGCAGTTGCCCGTCCATATCGTGGACGAAGCGCTCGGCGAGGTGAGCGCTTGCGGCGGGGCCGTCAGGATCGCCTTCAAGCCGCAGCAGCACCAGGCACAGCACCGCGGCGATCATATCGAACCGGCCGTCCACGCTATCGGGCACGGCGCCGTCCAGATACCAGTGCGGCGCGCGCGCGCGCGCCACGATCGCATCGTAAAGAGCAGCCACTTCCGCGCCGTCTCGCCGCCGAAACAGCCTGTCGATCAACCCCACTCGCCATGTCCTTCATCGCCGATGCGCGCGATGCGCCTTGTTTGCCCGCGCCGAGCCGCATATTGAGGCGACGGGCGGCGTGATGCAATGCGCGTCCGCGCCGCCCCTGCGTCTGGAGAGTCGAATGCGTTTCATGTCCGCCCGAACCCTGATCGGCGTTGCCGCCGGTGTCGCCGCCATCGGGATCGGCGGCTGCGCGCCGCTGCGCTCGCACCAGGGCTATGTGATCGATGCCGATCTGGTCAATTCGGTGCAGCCGGGCGTCGACAACCGCCAATCGGTGCTCGATACGCTCGGCACGCCGACCTTCACCAGCCAGTTCGGCCAGGGCCAGTGGTTCTATCTGGCGCGCGACAGTCGCAATTTTTCCTATAACAAGCCCAAGGCGGTGAAGCAGATCGCGCTGCGCATCAGCTTCGATCCGCAAGGCACCGTCACCCGGATCGACCGCACCGGGATCGATCAGGTCGTCTCGATCGACCCGTCGAAGAAGACCACGCCGACGCTGGGCCGCAAGCGCAGCTTCTTCGAGGATCTGTTCGGCAATATCGGTACCGTCGGCGCGCCGGGCATGTCCGCGCCGAGCCAGGGAAGCCGCGACACGCCCTGACGCCGGCAAGCGCATCGCCCGGGCCCCGCATCGATATCACCTTGTCCTGAAACGGCGCAGGCGGGCGCTTCCGCCGTGCCGGCTGGTCCGGTTCGGGCCGATGCGCGCTTGATCGCTCGCGCCCGCGACAGGAGATTTCGCCCCGCGACTCGGCGGGGGGCGGGATGGCGAGCGGGCAAGCGTTCATTGGGGCGATCGATATTTTGTCGCGCGAAACCATGCTGTTCGCCGCCGTCGGCTTCCTGTTCGGTGGAATCGACGATCTTGCCATCGACCTGATCTTCTTCGCGCTGCTGGGCAGGCGGCGGATGGCCGGCGCGGCTGGCCGCCGTCAGACGGTGGCCGATTTCCCGATCGACCGCGATCATGGCCGGATCGCCGTCTTCGTGCCGGCATGGGACGAATCGGCGGTGATCGGCGCCATGCTCACCGCCGCGCTCGCGCGGTTTCGCCACCCCGATTACGCGCTGTATGTCGGTGCCTATCCCAACGATCGCGCGACGATCGACGCCGTGGCGGCGGTTGCGGCGCGCGATCAGCGGATCAGGCTCGTCATCGGCGCGGTCGATGGGCCGACGACCAAGGCCTGCTGCCTCAACACCTTGTGGCGCGCGCTGCTGCGGGATGAAGCCGCCACCGGCCGGCCCACCAAGGCGATCGTGCTTCACGATTCCGAGGATGTGGTTCACCCGGCCGAGCTCGCGATCTTCGACCGGCTGATCGAGCGATATGAGGTGGTGCAATTGCCGGTGCTGCCGCTGGTCGATCGGCAATCGCGCCTGGTGGCCGGCCATTATTGCGACGAGTTTGCGGAGGCCCACGCCAAACAGCTTGTGGTGCGCGGCGCGCTGGGTGCGGGCTTGCCGCTCGCCGGCGTAGGCTGTGCGATTGCGCGCGACGTGCTGGCGACGATCGCGGCACGGCGCGGCGGCGATCCGTTCGACAGCGCCAGCCTGACCGAGGATTACGAGCTGGGGCTCGGCATCGACGCGCTGGGCGGGCGCGGCGTCTTTGCGCGGATCGCGGAAGAAGCGGACGGGCCGATCGTTTCGGTTCGCGCCTATTTCCCGAGCGAGCTCGACGCCGCGATCCGGCAGAAGGCTCGCTGGATCACCGGCATCGCACTCGCCGGCTGGGACCGGGTCGGCTGGGCCGGCGTCACCGACTGGCGCGATCACTGGATGCGCATGCGCGATCGTCGCGCGCCGATCGCGGTGCTGGTGCTCGCGGTGGCCTATATCGCGCTGCTGGCGTGGGGGATGTCGCTGGCCGCGCATGCCTTCGCGGGTGGCGCGGCGCCGCTGGTATCGCCGCCGATCGCCGCGGTGATGGCCGTCAACGCCGGCTTGCTGTGCTGGCGCTTGACGATGCGGGTGGCCTTCACGGGGGCAGCCTATGGTTGGCGCGAGGCCTGCTGGGCAGTGCCGCGCGCGCTGGTCGGCAATTTCATCGCTCTGCTCGCGGCGCGGCGTGCCGTCACGCGCTATATCGCCATGCTCCGCGGTGGCAGCGCCGAGTGGGAGAAGACCCGCCACAGCTTCCCG
>JBQCEK010000458.1:0-2823 GCA_051960335.1 Sphingomonas sp. | reverse complement strand
GCGTGCATCAGCGCCTCTCGCCCGCGCACCAGACGCGAGCTCAGCGTGCCGATCGGAATACCGAGAATGCTCGCCGCCTCTTTGTAGGCGAAACCCTCGATCAGCACGAGCGCGATCACCTCTCTTTGCTCGTCGCTCAGCGTCGCCAGTGCCCGATCGACCTGGGCGAGTTCAACCGTCGCCTCAATCTGGCGGTCGCCCCGATCGCCTACGTCGTCACCCGCCTCGGCCGGCACGAAGGTTTCGGCACGGCGCTTGCGCGTGCGCACTTCGTCGATCCAGATGTTGCGCATCACCGTCATAGCCCAGCTATCCAGTCTCGTCCCCGGTTGCCATTTGTCGCGCGACTTGAGCGCGCGCTCGATCGCCGCCTGACAAAGATCATCGCCATCGGCCTCGTTGCGCGACAGGCTCATCGCGAACCGCCGAAGACGCGGCACCAGCGCCAGCAATTGATCTTCGAAACGCAAGCGCGGTCCATCCTTGCCTTCATGGATGAAACGGGCCGGCCCGCCCGTTTCATCCGCATGCGACGAGAAAATTTGTCCAGCGGCACATTTCATGCTGTCTGGCACTGCCACCGCACGCTGGATGCCCGATGAAGCGCCGATTTGCCACCCCGATCCTAGTCGTGCTGCTGGTTGGCGTTGCCTCCCAGGCGCAGCTTCTGCCGCAGCTGCCGGGCGCGACGCTGCCGCGCCTGCCGGCCGATGTGCTGCAGCGGCCGCTCGATCGCGTCGAGAACCTGACCGACCAGACTGCGCATGTACTCGAACGTACCCGACTGGCGCGTGTCTCGACGTTCCTGAACGACAACCGCGCGACGGTCGCGCCCGACGATCGAGGTTTTCCGGCGGTGCGCGGCGAGGTGCTACTGACGACGCCTACGTCCGACGACCTCGCCCAGTTAGTCGATCGCGGCTTCGCCGTGATCGACGACAGCATCATCGCCGGCCTTGGCTTGCGCACCGTGCAATTGGCCACGCCCAGCGGTATGGCGCTGCGCAAGGCGCTCCGGCTGGCGCGGCAGATCGCCGGGGATCGGATCAGCGCCGACAACATCCATTTCCGCAGCGGCGAAACACTTGCCGCTGCGCCCGCCGATTCCCGGATTGCGCTCGAGAGCGGTGCCGCGGCGCCGCCCGTGCCGATCGGCATGATCGACGGCGGTGTTGCCGCAACGCCGTTGATCCCTGCCCGAGTGACGCAGCGTGGCTTCGCGACCGGTGCGCCTGCGCCCGATCCGCATGCCACTGCAGTAGCCTCCTTGCTGATCGGCGAGCGAAGGGTGCGCGGCGCCGATCCCGGCGCGCATCTGTTCGCCGCCGACGTTTATGGTCGCGATCCCGCCGGCGGCGGCGCGCTGGCGATTGCCCGGGCGCTCGGTTGGATGATCGAGAATCGCGTGCGGGTCGTAACGGTTAGCCTGGTCGGGCCGAAGAACGCGTTGCTCAGCCGCGCCGTCGCGCTGGCCGAGGGCAGGGGGCTGACGATCGTCGCCGCGGTCGGCAATGACGGGCCCGCCGCGCCGCCCGCTTATCCCGCCTCCTATCCCGGCGTGCTGGCGATCACCGCAGTCGACGCCCACGACAAGGTGCTGATCGAGGCGGGCCACGCGCTGCACCTCGATTACGCCGCGCCCGGCGCCGACATGCTGGCGGCGACGCCGGAGGCGGGAACCGCGCCTGTGCGCGGCACCTCGTTCGCCGCGCCGCTCGCGGCCGGGCGCCTGGCTGCATTGATGGCGATCGACGGCGTCGATGCCCGCCATACCCTCGACCGCGAGGCGCTCGATCTTGGTCCGAGAGGACCGGACCCAGTCTATGGGCGCGGCCTGGTATGCGGCGATTGCGCGACCCGCCCGTAATTTCATCTTCAAGAAATCAATAACTTTCGGATTATTTTTGGTTGGCCGGGATGAAACGGCACGGCCCTTCCGTTCCCATGACGAGAACCGCGCTGGCGGTTCGCAGTCGACAGGAAAGGAGATCTGCAATGATCAAGTTCGTATTTTCCGCCGCCGCCGGCACGCTGGCGTTGGCGCTCGCCACCCCCGCCTCGGCGCAATTGCTTGGCGGCGCCGGGCAAATCGGCGGCGCGGTCGGTCAGGTCGGCGGCATGGCGGCCGGTACGCTGGGCGGTGCCGGCTCGATTGGCGTAACTCCGAGCGTCGATCCCGCGACCGGTAGCGCTAGCGCCCGCGCGAACGGCTCGGGCAGCCTTGGCGGCGCGGTGAACGGCACCGTCGATGCCGCCGGCAAGACCGCTGGCGTTAGCGGTTCGGGCGGCGCCACGGCGAACGCCAGCGGGTCGGCCAGCGCCACGGCGATCGGCACCAATGCGGTGCGCTCGACGGTCGGCTCGGCGGCGACCAGCACACGAGGGGCCGTTGACGCGACACGCAACGTCGCCGGCAACACCGTCGACCGCGTCCGCTCCACCGCGGGCGATGTCGCGAACGGTGCATCGGGCACGCTAGTCGGCGCGGGTAATGCCGCCGGCGTCGTGCAAGGCAGCCTAGGCCAGCTCGCGCTTGCCGGCTCCGGCGCGGCCAACGGCGCTGGCAGCTTCGCCGTCTCGCCGGGCATGGCCGTCACCGACGCGCGTGGCCGGGTGATCGGCACGGTGCGCAACGTCGCGACCACCGCGAGCGGCAGGGTGCAATCGATCACCGTCGCCGTCGGAAAGCGCCTGGCGACACTGCCGGCCGCCAATTTCAGCGGATCGGGAAACGTGCTAACCTCGGCGATGACCAAGGGTCGGGTGGACAGCGCCGCCAAGCAGCAGGCCAAGAGCAACAGCTAAGAGGCCAACTCAATCGCT
>JBQCEK010000457.1:0-3127 GCA_051960335.1 Sphingomonas sp. | reverse complement strand
GATCGCGCCGGCGCACATCGCGCACGGCTCCAGCGTCACCCACAAATCGCATTCCTCCAGCCGATCCGAGCCAAGCGCTTCGGCTGCGGCGCGAATCGCCCGGATCTCGGCGTGAGCCGTCGGATCGTGAAGCCGCCGCGGCGCATTGGCCGCCACCGCGATAATCGCCCCGCCGCGCGTCACCACCGCCCCAACGGGGACCTCACCCGCATCGGCGGCTTCGCGCGCGGCATCCAGCGCTGCGCGCATCGGGGCGGTGATCGGCGACATCGCTGGCCGCTATGCCGCCTTATCGCCGGCTAGGCGAGGGCGGGATCGGCGCGGCTGCCCAAAATCACGAACAGGGCGAAGATCACGCCGGGGAGGAACGCCAGCAACGTCAGCGCGCAAGCGATCGCGAAGTCGCGTCCCGAGCCGGCCGCCAGAAAAACGCCCAGCGGCGGCAACAGCACCGCCGCGGCGATTTCGCCGGCAGACGCGGTCATTGCGCGCTTGGCGGCGGGGCCGGCTTGTTGATGTCGACGTGAGGCACGGCGACGGTCTTGTTCTCGGTGCCGACATCGACCGATCCCACATCGGCCTGGAATGCGGGCGCCTGGCCGCCCTGAACGGTGACGGAGGGCAATTGCGCCTGGCGGGTCTGATCGATGTTGATGAAGCCGAACGCCATCAATATCACGACGATGACGACGACGAGGCCCAGCAGGGCAAGCAAGGTGCGCATGGTGATCTCCGGTCGGTTCGTTGGCGTAATAACGTCGCTGCGCGGTTGCGGTTGCATCGGCGGTTTGGTTGAATCGGTTGACGTCGGCGACGGACGGCGGTATCGGCGCGCCTTTCCGGATAAACCCGAAATCAGGATTTTGATCGATGTCGCGCATTTGCGAGCTGACCGGCAAGGGCCGGCAGGTGGGCCACAATGTTTCCCACGCCAACAACAAGACCAAGCGGACGTTCCTGCCCAACCTGCAGAACGTCACGCTGATGTCCGAATCGCTGGAAACCAGCGTCAAGCTGCGCGTCTCGACGCATGGCCTGCGCTCGGTTGAGCATGTTGGCGGGCTCGACAACTGGCTGATCAAGACGAGCGACGACAAGCTGTCGCTGAAGGCGCGTCGCCTCAAGCGCGATATCGCCAAGAAGCGGGCTGCCGCCGCGGCCTGATCGCTGCGGCGCTCACGCGCTCGAACGATTCGCGGCGTCGCTCCTACCGGGGCGACGCCGTCGTCGTGTCTGCGGGATCGAGCTGGAACTTGAGCAGCAACGAACGCTGCAGCACGGATTGATTGTCGTCCGACGCCATCCAGATGATCGTTCGGCCGGCTTCCCGAGTCACCGCCAGCGCCTCGAAATTGTCGTGGATGAACGGCGCCGCGAATGTCGCGATCGGCCGTCCGGCGACGATCTTGCCCGGTGCGATCTGCGCGCGCGGAACGATCGTCAGAATCGCCGTGAAGATATAGGGTAATGAAAACCGACGGTTGAGCACCAGCACATCGCCGTCGGGCAGTTCGACGGCGTCGCTCGGGTCGTATCCGTGCGGCGGGGCATAGGCGAACGCGAACCCCGCGTTTGGATCGACCGTTGGATCGCCATCGAATAGATACGCCGCATGCCCTTTGGCATGCGGCCAGCGCCCGGTTTCGCTCAGGACGATGAAGTGGCCATCGCGCAGCCGCACCATCGATTCGGGCCCGCCGTTACTCGGCCAATGCGCCATAACCTGCGGACGCGCGCGTCGTTCGGCATGAGCGAAACCAGGGGCGTAGCGCCAGATCGCGTTATAGCGTTCGAACCCCACCCAGATGTGCCCGGCAGGATCGGCCGTCATCGATTCGCTGTCGCGATCGCGCTTTTCCCAGCCGGTGCCGGGCCCGGCGGGGAGATTGGCGAAATGCAGCGCGCGAATTCGCCAATCATCGCCCATCCGGAAATCGATCCAGTTCCCGCCATCGCTGAGCAATGTGAACCGATCCCCGACAACGCGCATCGACGAATAGCCGCCGAACGCGGGATCATTGCTGGCAAGGCTGACACCGCCGAGGAAGGTCAGCTGCCCGATGTGCCGACGGGCAGGATCGTGCGAATCGAGCAGCACCGGACGCACCACCATTCGGCCGTGGGATCGCAGCCGGGGTCCAGGCGCGATGGCTGAGTATCCCGGCACGAACAGGACAATGAGCAGGACGGACAATAGGACGCGCACGCAGACGGCTATAGCGGCCACCCAACGGCGCGCCACCCGGCGCGATGCCTGAACCGCAGATAACCTCGTCATTCAGGGATGACTCAAGCCGACTCGGGCAAAACATCGTCATCGATCGGGCCAGCGCGATGGTCGCGCCGGTTCGACAGACGAGGAGAAGACCATGTTGAAGCAGCTTTCGCTCGCAGGCGCCGCCCTGGCGATGGGCGCGGCCGCTCTGGTCCCGATGACGCCCGCCAGTGCGCAGCGTTATCACCGCGGCTATTCGGATTATTACGATCGCCCCGCCTACAGCGACTATCGCGATCACCGCGATTATCGCGATTATCGCGGCTACGATCGTCGATCGAACTACCGGGCCTATCAGAAATGCCACGACGGCGATGGCGGCACGATCATCGGCGCAATCGCCGGCGGGTTGCTGGGCCATGAGGTCGCGGGTCGCGGGGATCGCACGCTCGGCGCGGTCCTTGGCGCGGGCGCCGGCGCGCTCGCCGGTCGCGCGATCGATCGCTCCGATCGTCCCGGCTATTGCCGCTGATCGAAGCGATAACCAGTTCCCTCGGGTAGCGTATCGAGGGCGGGGGCCGGTTCCGAAAGGAGCCGGCCCTTTGTATTGCGGGCGGCTCAGCCGCGCGCGATCAGCGTGAAGAACATCGCTGCGCGCGTTCGAAAGCCGAGCCTCTCGTACAGCGCAATCGTCGCATGGTGATCGGCATAAGCATGCAGGAACGGCGTTTCGCCGCGCTCGACGATACGGCGCGCGACCACGGTCATCAGCCCCGCCGCCAGCCCGCGGCCGCGAAAGCCGGGCCGCGTGCACACCCCGCTCACTTCGGTGAAGCCCGGCGGCCGCATGCGTTCGCCGGCCATGGCGATCAGCTGGCCGCCCTGTCGCACGCCGAAGAAATCGCCGAGCTC
>JBQCEK010000456.1:0-13462 GCA_051960335.1 Sphingomonas sp. | reverse complement strand
CGTACTTGGCCGAGGTGCCGGGCGGCATCCAGATCGTCCGCCATTTCTGCGCGTAATCGCTGAACAGGGGCGTCGCGAGCTCGTAGGTGACCATGCCCTTGTGCGGGGCGATGCGGTGATCCTTGACCGTGAACAGCCCCCATTCGGCAAGCGTTTTGGGGACGCCGGTGGCGTGGAAGGTCACGTCCGACGGCGCGCGGCTGCACGCCGCGAGTGCGAAAGCGGCGGCTAGCGTGAGGAAGCGGCGGAGCGTCACGACGCCTTGGTCATGCTCGCGGGCAGCGTCACCGCGGGCAGGCGCGTGGCGGGTTTGCAATCGAGCGCCATCAGCTTCGCGCCGGCAAATTTGTGCGCGCCGTCCGCGTTCAGCACCTTGGCGTCGCCGTTCTGGACGCAGATGCCGGCGTCTTTCACCTTGGGATCGGTGAAACCGTCCCACAGCACGTCGGGCAAGCGGCCACCCAGCGCCGCGGCGAGCTTGTCGAAGCCGGCGCCGGGCTTGTCGCCGCCGCCCGAGAAGGCGTTGCCGCTGACGTAGATGTTCTGCGGATAGGGATCATAAGCGGCGGAGCGGCCGCGCTCGGTATCGAAGCCGGTCGAGAAATAGCTGGAGATGATGACGTTGGCGGTCTGGTTGTCGGCGATTCTGTTGTCGAAGATTTCGACATCGTCATTGGAATTGACGACCACGCCCGAGCCCGCCGGCACCGATCGAACCGCGCTGCCCTCGGCGCCGAAATTGGGCGTGTTGTTGGCGGTGACGACGTTCTTGAACACGCGCGTCTTACTGCCCGGCACCGGCAGATCGGGCATGTTGAACACCAGGATGCCGCCGGTGTTGCCAGTGGTGGTGTTGCCGTAGACGTCAGCATGCGTCGAGTTCTCGATCTCGATGCCGGCGACATTGCCCTCGGCGCGGTTATTGCGGACGATGATGTTGCTCGACTGGCCGACATAGATGCCCGCGTCGGACGCGCCCTTCACCACGCTATCCTCGATCAGCACGTTGGTGACTTGCACCGGATAGAGACCGTAAGCGCCGTTCGACGTTTTCGGCCCGCCGGTCCATTCCGCCTTCACGCGGCGCATCACCGCATCCTTCGTGCCGTTGATCTTGAGTGCGTCGCCCTTCGAGTTCTGCAGCGTCAGGTCTTCCAGCGTGAAATCATCGCCGGTGACGAGCATCCCTTCCGCGCCGGACACCTGTTTGGCGAAGGACAGGATCGTCTTGTCCATACCCGCGCCCTTGATCGTCACGCCGTCGGCGGTGAGGCTGAGGCTGCGGGTGAGCGCATATTCGCCCGCCGGGATGGTGATGACGCTGCCCGGCTTGGCGTCGAGCAACTGTTCCTGAAGATGCTGTTCGAAGCCGGGATCGACGACGAATCCCTCGGCATCGGTTTTCTGGCGGGCGTGGCATCCGCCAAGCGCCGTCGCGGCAATGACGCATAGCAGCAGCGAACGATGACGCATCGATCCTCTCCCCTTTTGCCATACCCTATCCTCAAATCGGATGGCAGGTCGAGAGGGTCGTGGATCAGCCCGAAGACAGGCCGATTGCGGAGACGGCCGCGCGGGTCGGAGCAAGGTCGCCGCGCGCCGGCGGCGCATTACTGGCCGAAGACGCCCCGGCGATAGAGCAAGGTGATCGCGACTCGGCGGTTGCGCGGATCGGCCGGGTTCTGTTCGATCATCGGTTCGCGGTCCGCCACGCCTTCGATCCGGTCGAAGCGTTCCTCGGGGATGCCCCCTGCCGCCAACCGCTGGCGAGTCGCCTCGGCGCGGCCCGACGACAGCATCCAATTGTTCATCGTCTTGGGATCGCCGTAGTTCAGGCTGTCGGTATGGCCGCGAATCATGATCGGATTGGCGGTCCCCTTGATCGATTGCGCGATCAGCCCCAGCAGCTTGTCGGCGGCGGGCTCCAATTGCGTGGTGCCGAGCGCGAACATCGAATAATCGGCGTCATCGAGCAGATCGATCCGCAGCCCATCGCGCGTGCGCACGAAGTGGACGTGCTTGGCCAGCTTCGCCAGCTTGGGATTGCCCGCGATCTCGGCCTCGACCTGGCGGCGCATCCGCTCGAAATTCTTCATGTCCTCAGCGGCGAGCTGCGACTTGTTCTTCAGCGAACCCTTCTGCCCGCTGCCCACCTGATTGCCGCCGGACGCATCGGCGGGAATCGTCAGCGACCGCGTGCCGGTCTGCTGCGCCTTATGGGGGTAATTATCCTTGTCGGTCAGCGAGGCGCCGCCGAACATGCCGTTGGAGCCCGCGCTGTTCTCCTTCATCTCGATGAGCGTCGGCGAGAAATAGTCGGCGAGCGACTTGCGCTGCTTTTCGGTTGTCGCGCCGAGCAGCCACAGCAACAGGAAGAACGCCATCATCGCCGTCACGAAATCGGCGTAGGCGACCTTCCACGCGCCGCCATGATGGCCGCCGTGCCCTTCGACGAAGACCTTCTTGACGATGATCTTCGGCGGCTGGTTCGATCCATGCGGGGCGCGCGCAGCCATTATCGAGCGCTCTCGCCGTCATGCCGGACTTGTTCCGGCATCCGCCGAGCGGCAGGCGCCGCAGCCGATTGGTTTGCGGCACGGCAGACCCCGGAACAAGCCCGGGGTGACGGATCAGAATCAGGCCCGTGCAACGCCATGTCGGTTACCGCCCACGCAGGCCGTCGAACACCTCGGCGAAGGCCGGCTGGTTCGAATGCGCGATGCCGGAGCGCGCGGCTTCGATCACCAGCGGCTGCGGATGGCCGTGCAGCGAGGCGATGATGATCTGCTTGACGGTGTGATAGATCGCCGCATCGGCATCGATCACCTGCTGCAAGCGATTGGCGAGAGGGCCGACCAGGCCGTAAGCCAGCAGCACGCCCATGAAGGTGCCGACCAGCGCCGAGCCGATCATCCCGCCGAGGATCGCCGGCGGCTTGTCGATCGAGCCCATCGTCTTCACCACGCCGAGCACGGCCGCGACGATGCCCAGCGCGGGCAGCGCGTCGCTCAAGGATTGCAGCGCGGTTTGCGGGCCCTGCACCTCGTGGTGGTGGGTCTTGATCGCATTGTCCATCACCTCCTCGACCGCGTGGACATCGAGCGTGCCCGACGAGACGACGACGAGGCGGAGCGTATCCGAAATCAGATTGATGAGCGTGTGATCGGCGAGCAGGCGCGGATATTCGGCGAAGATGGCCGAAGATTTGGGATCCTCGACATGCGGCTCGAGCGCGATCGGCCCGTCCATCCGCAGCATCTTCATCAGCTTGGACACCAGGAAAATGGCGTCGAGATAATCCTGCTTCTTGTATTTCGGGCCCTTGAACACCGTCTTGAAGCCGCCGGCGAGCGCCTTCAGCTCCTTGCCCGAATTGCCGATGATCAGCGCCCCGAGGCCGGCGCCGCCGATGATGATCAATTCGTGCGGGATGGCCTCCATCACCGGGCCCAGCGCGCCGCCAGTGAAGGCGAATCCCCCGAAAACCATCACCAGGAGGACGACCAGACCGATAACCGGAAACATGAGCCTGAACTTCCCCCTTAAGTGCTCGCGCGCGCGTCTGAATCAATGAACGACCGCGATGACCAACCTTTCACCCATTTTTGTCGCCATATGGTTAAGGCGACGCTTATTTTGTCACTTGAGATAGTCGAACAGCGACAATGAGGTGAGTTTGGTGAAGCTCGCCTGGGTGGCCTGGAGGACCGTCATCGTCTTCTGCAGGTCGGTGATCGCCTGGGTGACGTCGGTATCCTCCAGCGAGGAACGCTGCGTTTCGCGAGTCGCGGCCATATCGGTCATCGCGTTGGTGACGAGCGTCAGCCGCGCGCTGCGCGCACCGATCGACGCCTGATTGTCCGACACCTGATTGAGCGACGCCTTCAGCGCATCGCCCGCGGCGGATGCGGCCGCGGTCGGGCTGCCGCCGGCGTCGAGCGCGGCCGTCAGATTGGTGAGGATCGAGAACAGGTCAGTCGTGCCGGAGCTGGTCTGCACGCCGCCGAACACGCTCTGCGCGGTTTCGGTGGGGACCATCGTCTGATTGTCGCCGATCGGAATCGCGGCCGGCTGGCCGGTGTCGTTGATCGTCACGGTGCCATCGGCGTTGATCGTTACCGGATTGCCGCCCTGCGTTCCCCCGAACAGCGCCTGGCCGCGCGAATCCTGCGTATTGGCGAGCTGGGCGAGCGACTGGGTGATCGATTTGAGCTCGGTCGAAATCGCCTGCCGATCGCTATCGGAAAGCGCTTCGTTGTTCGCCTCGACGGTCAATTCCTGGGCGCGCTGAATCTGGCTGGTGATGCTCGAAAGCGTGCTGTCGCTTTGATCGAGCAGGCTCTGCGCGGTGCCCATGTTGGTTTTGTACGCAGCATCGTTGGCGGTAGCGCGCGAGATCGTCTGAAGCTGCTGATAGGCGACGACGTCGTCGGACGGCGCCTGCAGGCGCTTGGTCGTCGAAATCTGCGTCTGCAGCTTGTCGGCCTGCTCCGTCAGCGACGACATCATCGCATTCGAGCTGTTATAGAACTGGTTGGTGCTGATCTGCATGGCTCAGGCTCACCGAATGTCGAGGATCGACTGGAAAATGTCGCGCGCGGCCTGGATGACGCGGCTGGACGCCGAATAGGCCTGCTGGAAGCGAAGCAGATCGACGGCTTCGCTGTCGAGGCTGACGCCGGACACCGAATCGCGATCCGAAACCGCATTATCGTGGATCGATGCCTGAGCGTCGGCGATCGTCTGCTTCGCCGCCAGCGCCGATGCGTTGTCGGTCACCAGCTGAGTCACCTGGCCTTCGTAATTGGCCGATGTACGCAACGCGGTGAGATTGGCGAGATTGCTGTTGTCGAGCGTCCCGCCGCCGGGCGCTGCCGCGGCGATCCCGCGCGGATCGGTGAGCGAGACGGAAATGTCGGTCGGATCGGCGCCGGCGGCGAACATCGCCGCGCCGGGATTGCCATCGAGATCGCGCCCCTGCGCCTGAACGCCGTTGACGCCGCTGACGAAATCGGTCGCCACCTGGCCAAGCTGGTTCTGCGCCTCGGCAAGCTGCTGCGCGCCGTCGGCGATGCCCGAAAGCGCGCCGCCGGAAATCTGCGCGGTGGTAATGTTGCCGCCGAAATGCACCGCATAGCTGACGGCGCCGTCATTGCCGCGCGCGTAGGTGAGCGAGCCCGAATTATTGCCCTGAACGATCGTGGGCCCGGTCGCTCCACCGATCTTGACGGTCGCGCGGCCCACGTCGTCAGTGGTGACGGAAACGTTGGCGATCGCGCTCATCTGCTCGAGCAGCTGATCGCGCTGATCGAGCAATTGTGCGCTGCCATCGGTATTGGGCACGTTACGGCCGAGCGCATCGTTGGTCTTGGCGAGCGCGGCGGCCAGCCCGTTGAGCGTCGTCACCGAATTCTGCGCGGTCGCATCGAGATTGGTGGCGACCTGATCGAGCGCGCTGCCGGTTGCGGTGAAAGCCGCGGCGGCGCCCTGCGCCGCATCGAGCATCGTCGTGCGCGGCGCGGAGGCGGACGGATCGGCGGCAACCGCGTTCGCCGCGTTGAAGAAGCTGGTCAGCTGATCGGACAGCTTGTTGCCGGTGAGCGCGGTCTGGATCTGATCGAGCCACTGGATCGCGCTGTCGCTCCGCGCGAGATCCGCGCCGGTGGAGCGGACGTCGGCTTCCTTGAACTGATCGCTGGCGCGCGTGATGCCGGTGGTGGTGACGCCGCTCGCCGAGGTGACTTCACGGCGCGTGATCGTGCTCGTCGAGGCGGCGACTTCGCTGATGTTGGTCGTGCGCTTCGAATAGCCATCGACGCCCGAGTTCGCGATATTTTCGGAAACCGTGCTGATCGCGTTCTGATAGGCGCGAATGCCGCTCGCGCCGATGTTCATGATATCGCTCATGACGCGTCTCCGATCGCCGCCGCGCCGCCGGTGGCGGGCGTGGCGACGGATGCGCTGGGCGCGACGGGCGCCTGAAGCGCCTTGTGCGACTTGGCGAGGAAATCGACCATCGCCTTGCCGATTCCGATCGGTGCATGATCGGCCATCGTCTGCGCGATCTGCTGATCCTGCATGTCGCGGAAAGTGTCGAGCGCCTTCGAATTGAACAGATCGTCGCTCAGCTTGGCCTGACGCATCGATTTGAGCATCATGCCGTCGAACACCGCCTCGAACTGCTTGCCCGCCGCTTCCAGATTGGCGCGATTCGACAGCCGGCTCGTGTCGGTCGAGACGGTGGCGGCGCCGAGCGCGCTGGCGGCGGGCGTGCCCTGAGTCATAGGATGATCAGATCGGCCTGCAACGCGCCGGCCTCCTTCAAGGCTTCGAGGATCGCGACCAGATCGGCCGGCGACGCGCCGATGGCGTTGACCGCTTTCACGATATCGGAAAGCTGCGGGCCGGGATTGAGCAGGAACATCGGCTTCTTTTCCTCATCGACCGAAACCGCGCTGTGGTTTTCGAGCGCGGTCTGCCCCTGGCTGAACGGCGCCGGCTGGCTGACGTGCTGATCCTCGTCGATCTTCACGGTCAGCTTGCCGTGGCTGACGGCAGCAGGGCCGACGCGAACGGCGGCGTTGATCACCACCGTGCCCGTGCGGGCGTTGACGATCACGCGCGCGGGCGGCTCGGCGGTCGCGACATCGAGATTCTCGATCTCGCTCATCAAGGCAGAGCGCACATCGGCGCCCTGCGGCGCGCGCACCTGAACCGACACGCCATCGGTCGCCTCCGCGGTGCCCTGGCCGAAGCGACGGTTGATCGCCGCCGCCACGTTCTGCGCGGTCGTGAAATCCGATTGGGCGAGATTGAAGGTGAGATTGGGCGTGGTCGCAAAACCGGTGTCGACCGCGCGCTCGACGGTCGCGCCGCCGGGGATGCGCCCGCTGGAGGGAATGTTGACGACGATCTTGGAGCCGTCCGCGCCTTCCGCGCCGAGCCCGCCGACCGCCAGATTGCCCTGCGCCATCGCGTAGATCTGCCCGTCGGCGCCGAGCAGCGGCGTCAGGATCAGCGCGCCGCCGCGAAGCGACTTGGCCTTGCCCATCGAGGAAACCGTGATGTCCAGCGTCTGGCCCGGCTTGGCGAAGGCCGGCAGATCGGCCGTCACCATCACCACAGCGGCGTTCTTCAGCGCCGGGTTGACGCCCGGCGGCAATTGCAGGCCGAAGCGCGAGGCGACGCTCTTCATCGACTGGACGGTATATTCCAGATTGTCGTCGCCCGTGCCGGGCAGGCCGACGACCATGCCATAGCCGGTCAGCTGGTTGGTGCGGATGCCCTGGAACTCGCCGAGATCCTTCACGCGATTGGCGAGCGCGGGCTGCGCGACCAGCAGGGCGGCAAGGGCGGCGATGATGAAGCGGATCATGGGTGCGCTGTCCTAGAAGGGGCTGACCGCGGAGAAGAAGCGCGACAGCCAGCCCTGACGGCTGGCACGGGCGACATCGCCCTTGCCGGTGTAGGCGATTTCGGCATCGGCGACGCGCGTCGACGGCACGCTGTTCGACGCATCGATATCGGCGATGCGCACGACGCCCTTGATGGTGATATATTCGTCACCGCGGTTGAGCGTCAGCCGCTTCTGGCCCTGCACCAGCATCGTGCCGTTGGGATAGACCTGCGCCACGGTGACGCTGATCGCGCCCGACAATGTGTTCGATTGATCGGCGGTGCCCTTGCCGTTGAAGCCGCGATTGCCGCCGAGGCTGGCGTCGGTCGACTTGAACAGCGCCAGCGCGCCGGTGGTCGGCGGGGTGATCCCGGCGCTGCCGCTCGAATCGAGCTTCGAGCTGGCCGATTTCGACGCCTGCGTGCTTTCGACGAGGATGATCGTCAGCGGATCGCCGACGTGGTGCGCGGTCCAGCCGGCATAAAGCGGCGCATAGCCATCGCCCGCCTGGAAGATCGCGCCGTTGGACGGCGGCGGCGGCGGCGGCGGCGGCAGCGTGAGGCTGTAATCCTCGACATGCTTCTTGCTCCGCGCCTGCGCGGCGGCAGGCACGAGCAGCGCCGCGACGAGCGCGGCGGCAAGCGGCAAGACAAGCGGGCGATTCATGATCCGCACCATCAGACGTTTTGGTTAACAAATTTGAGCATATCGTCCGTCGCGGTGATCATTTTCGAGTTCACCTCATAGGCGCGCTGCGTTTCGATCATGTCGACGAGCTCGGAAACGACGTTGACGTTCGATGCTTCGAGCATGCCCTGGCGCACCGTGCCGCGACCGTCCTGCCCGGGGACGCCGAGGCTGGCCTCGCCGCTCGCCGCCGTCTGGATCACATAGTTGTCGCCCACATCCTGCAGCCCCGCCGCGTTCGGGAAGTTGGCGACCTGGATCTGGCCGAGCTGGGTCGGCGCATCCTGGTTGGGCTCGGTCGCCGAAACGGTGCCATCGGTGCCGATCGTGATCTGCGTGGCGTCTTCGGGAATGGTGATGCCGGGCATCACCTGATAGCCATCGGAGGTGATCAGCAATCCTTCGGGCGAGCGCGAGAAATTGCCGGCACGGGTATAGCCGAGCTGGCCGTTGGGCATCTGCACCTGGAAATAGCCGTCGCCATCGATCGCCATGTCGAGCGAATTGCCGGTGGTCTGCATCTCGCCCGCGGTATCGATCCGCGAGGTGCCCTGGATCTTCACGCCGGTGCCGAGATTGAGCCCGGTGGCATATTTCGATTCCTGGGTGCTGTCCGCGCCCGGAGCGGTGATGACCTGATAGGCCAGCGTCGCGAAATTCGCGCGGCCCTTCTTGAACGCGGTGGTGTTCACGTTCGCCAGGTTGTTGGAGATCACCTGCATGCGCGTGTCCTGGGCGTTGAGCCCGGTCTGCGCGATGTGCATGGCTGCGCTGGTCATCTTGCTGGTTCCTTCAGCTCTGCAGGCTCATGACGGACGATCCGCCCTGATCCATGTCCTTGGCATCTTTGAGTAGGTTCGCCTGAACTTCGTAGGCGCGCTGATTTTCGATCATATCGACCAGCGCCTTCGTCATATCGACGTTCGATCCCTCCAGCGCGCCGGTCTGCACCTGCGCGTCGAGGTTTTGCGGCAAGGTGCCGCCGCCCTGAACGTAGAGGAGATTGTCGAGGCCCTTGACGGTCTGCGATCCCGTGGGGCTGACCAGCTTGAGCTGATCGAGCTTCTGCATCGCGGCGCCGGGCGCGGAGCCGAGCGGCAGGATCGAAATCGACCCGTCGCTGCCGATCGACACCTTGTCGGCGGGCGGCACGGTGATGGGCCCCCCCGAGCCCATCACCGGGAAACCGTCGCCGGTCTCCAAGACGCCCGACAATGCGATCTGCAAATCGCCGCGCCGCGTGTAAGCCTCGCTGCCGTCGGCCGCCTGGACCGCCAGCCACGCATCGCCGGACATGGCGACATCGAGCGGGCGACCGGTCTGCTGAACGACGCCGGGCTTGAAATCGGCGTCGGTCACTTCTTCCGAGGTGGGACGGCGCGTTTCGAGGCCCTGGCCGGTCAGCGTCAACTGATCGAAGTTCACGCGATCGGCGCGAAAGCCGGTCGTCGAGGCGTTCGCCATGTTGTTGGCGATCGCCGCCTGCGCCTGCATTCGCGCGCGCAGCCCCGTCGCCGCCGTATAGACCAGCCTGTCCATCTATCGCGCTCCGTCCGTCCTCGCGATCACTGGATCTGGAAGATCGTCTGCGCGACCTGGTTCGACGTATCGAGCGCCTTGGCATTCGCCTGGAAGCTCTGCTGCGCCGCGATCAGATCGACCAGTTCCTGGGTGATATCGACGTTCGATCCCTCGATCGTGCCGGACATCAGCGAGCCATAGCCGTTGTCGCCAGCCTGGCCGTATTTGACCGTGCCGGACAGGCCGGTCGCCTGCCAATAGCTGTTGCCCATCTGGCGAAGGCCGGTGGGATTGTTGAAATTGGCGATCGCGACTTTGCCGAGGATCTGGCTGTCGCCGTTCGAGAAGCTGGCCTTTACCATGCCGGTGTCGTCCACCGTCACGCCCGAAAGCTGGCCGACCGACTTGCCGTCCTGCGTTCGCGAATTGACGTTGAAGGGCGAGGTCAGCTGGGTCGAGCCGGCAAGATCGAGCGTCAGCGACTGCGCCGTGGTCGATCCGGTCGGCGTGAACGCAACGAAGCTCGTCGGCGTGGTCGGCGAGGTCATCACGCCAGTCGAATCGAAGGTCAGCGTGGTCGGCGCGGTGCTGCCGCCAGTCGTCAGCTGCGTGTCGCCGACATAGGAATAGACCGACCAGCTGGTGTTGCCGCTCGCATCGGGCTGGCCGTTGCGGACGTAATAGTTGGTCATCGTCTGCGCGTTGCCGCTGGCGTCGTAGATCGTCGTCTGGGTCGACTGGTTATAAGTCGTCGGATCGAAGCGATCGAACGCGTAAGGGTTGCTCGCGTTGAACTCGGTCGAATCCGAAGGGACGATCGAGGCCGAGTTGAAATTGACGTCGAGCGCGACGTTCTGCGTGGCAACCGGCGTGCCGCTGGTTTCCGGCAACTGCAGGCTGACCAGCGAGTCCGCGCCCGATGCGACCACCGAGCCCGATCCATCAACCGGATAGACCTGCAGATGGCCGCCCTGCGCGTCCGTCACATAGCCGCTGGCATCGACCAGGAAGCTGCCGTTGCGCGTGTAATCGACGACGCTGCCATCGACCTGCGGCTTCACCGCGAAGAAGCCGTCGCCGGTGATCGCGAGATCGAGCGACGATTGCGACTGGATCAGATTGCCTTCGCTGAACTGCTGGCGCGTGTCCTTCACCGCGACGCCCGAGCCGATCATGTGATTGGGGCTGACGGTGAGGCTGGAGGCCATCACGTCGGCGAACTGGGTCGTCGACCGCTTGAAGCCGCTGGTCGCCGAGTTGGCGATATTGTTCGAGATGGTCGACATGTCGGTCTGCGAGGCCTGGAGGCCGCTCAGCGAGGTGTAGAAGGACATCGCATTGCTCCTTTGGAAATGATCAGCCGACGGAAACGACGTCGGAAACGGGAACCTGGCCGATGCCAGGCAGGGTGAGTTGCGCCTCGCCGCTCGACGGCATCGACACCGCGGCGACCGGCGCCCAGACGAGCGGCTGGCTGTCGACGGTGGTGCCGTTGTTCTGCGCGTAGGTGGAGACGGTGAACGGCCCGGCGCCGGCGTCAGCGCCGCCGTCCGTCTTGCCGTCCCAATCGAAATTGACGGTGCCCGCGCTCTGCGCGCCGAGCGACATCGTCTTCAGCACATTGCCGCTGGCGTCCTGGATCGCCACGGTCACGTCGCTGGCATCCGAGCCGAGCTGGACCGCGCCGGCGATACCGCCCGAGGTGCGGGCATAGGCGGTGCTGCCCGCCGTCAGCACGGTGCGGCCGACATAGGAAAGCGCATCCGAAGCGCTGCCGGCGCCGAGCTTGTCGGCGATCGACGACAGCGTCGTGTTCATCTGGCTGATCCCGGCGACGCTCGAGAATTGCGCCATCTGGGCGACCATCTGGGTGTTGTCGACCGGCGAGAACGGATCCTGGTTCTTCAGCTGTGCCGTCATCAGCGCGAGAAAATCGGACTGATCGAGCGTTTGGGACTGCGCCTGCGTCTGCACGGTCGGCGTCGCGGCGCTGCCGCTGCGGCCAATGCCCAGATTGGCGAGAGTTGAATCGAAGGACGAGCTTGTCATGGTCAGCTTCCGAGCTTGAGGGTGTCGAGCACCAGCGTTTTCGCGGTGTTCATGACCTGGACGTTGTTCTGATAACTGCGCGACGTCTCCATCATGTCGACGAGCTCGCGCGTCTCATCGACGGCGTTTTCCCAGACGTTGCCGTCCTTGTCCGCCTGCGGATTGGTGGGATCGTAGCGCTTGGTCGGCGCTTCGCCGGCCTGAACGATCTGCTTCACGTTGACCGTGGCGAGGCCGGTGGCCTTGTCATATTCGGTCTGGAACACCGGCTTGATCGTGCGATACGCGCCTGCCTCGCTGGAGGCGACGCCGCCGGCGTTGGCGAGATTGGACGCGGTGGTGTTCATCCGCACCAGCTGGGCGGACATCGCGCGCCCCGCGACCTGGAAGATGGTGAGCGGTTGATCGGCCATCTTATTCCCCCTTCAGCGCGCGGGTGATCTGGCTGATCCGCCCGTTGAGGAACGACAGCGTCGTCTGATAGGCGACGGCGTTTTCGGCGAAGGCGGTCTGCTCGGTCGACAGATCGACGGTGTTGCCGTCCATCGAAGGCTCCAGCGGCACGCGATATTTGGTCGCGCTCGCCATCGCCTGGCTGTCGAACGAGTCGCCGTTCGATTCCGCGGCGCTCAGCGCCTGCTGGAAGTCGATGTCCTTGGCCTTGTAGCCGGGCGTCGAAGCGTTGGCGATGTTGGAGGCGAGCAGACCCATGCGCTGCGAGCGCACTTCGAGCGCTGCTGCGTGCACGCCGAAAAGAGGGTCATTGGCCACGTGTCGGTCTCCCGCACAAAAGTTCACGCGAGAGCTAAGCAATCGCCGTGCCAATTCGGCGGAAGATGCGGCAAACCGCTGAAAATCGGCCGGACGGCAAGGCTGGCGGCAAGCTTTTGCCGGTTGCCGGCAAGCGACCGCCGCCCAATGCGCCGCCGTCTCGCGCACCGAAAACTGGCGCGGTGCTTGCAGGAGCGGGCGCATGAGCACCGCACCCGATTTCGCCCAGGCGCTGAACGCCTTTTTCGATCCCACCGCGATCGCCATCGTCGTCGGCGGCACGATCCTCGCAACCGCGCTGCGCACGCCGTGGCGCGATTTCCGGCGCGGCATCGTGGCGATCAGCGTGCTGCCGCGTCGCCGTTTCAATGCCGAGCCGTTGCTCAAGCAGATTGCGGCGCTCGGCCGGATCGCGCGCCGGCATGGCGTGATCGCGCTCGATCGCTCGGTCATCACCGATCCCGATGTCGCCGCCGCCGTCACCGCCATCGTCGATGCCGTGCCGGTCAGCGAAATCGCCACCGACCTTCAGCAGCGCCGCCGTGCGCGGATCGAGCGCCACGCCGCTGCCGCCGACATGTGGAGCGGCGCGGCCGAAATCGCGCCGGCGATGGGCATGATCGGCACGCTGATCGGCCTCGTCCGCATGTTCACCTCGATGAGCGACCCCGCGACGATCGGCAGCGCGATGGCGATCGCCCTGCTGGCAACGCTCTACGGCGCCGCGATCGCCAATCTGATCGCAATGCCGATCGCCGCCCGGCTACGCCGCCGCGCCCGCGAGGAAGCGGTGGAGCGCGCCCGGCTGGAGGCGCCGCTCATCGCGCTGGCCGAACGTGAGCGGCCCCGGCTTCACGCGATCGGAGAAAAGAGCGTCGCATGATGGCCGAAGACGACTTTCCCGAAGCGCCGTCCGGACGGCCGATCTGGCTGATCACGCTCGCCGATCTGGCGCTGCTGCTCGTCGGCTTTTTCGTGTTCGTGCAGGCCAATGATCGGCTCGACGGGCACGCGCTCGCCCGCGGGATTCGCGCCGGT
>JBQCEK010000455.1:0-6269 GCA_051960335.1 Sphingomonas sp. | reverse complement strand
GAACCTGTTCCCCGGCGAAGGCCGGGGTCCAGTATCGGGCCGGCCGTAACTGGACCCCGGCTTTCGCCGGGGAACTTCAGGAAAGCAAAGCGGGGTCGAGGCGCGCAGCTTCGGCCCCGATCCTGTTCCGGCGAGCTTCTTTCAGCACCACGATCCCGATCACGCCGATCCCGATCGCCGCCGTCATGTAGAACGCCGGCGCCATCGGGTTTCCCGTCCACCGGATCAACGCCTGTTCGATCAGCTGCGCGCTGCCGCCGAAGATCGCGATCGACAGCGCATAGACCGTCCCCAGCGCCCCGGCCCGCACCCGCGCCGGCAGCGTTTCGGTGAACAGGGTGAGCGCGGGGCTCATCGTCAGCGACATGAGGATCGAGAGCAGCGCCGTCATCGCCAGCAGCGCGGTTCCGTTGCGGAAATGAACGATCACCAGAAACGCCGGGATCGTCAGCATGATCAGCAGCACCCACGGCACGATCAACGTCCGCTTGCGCCCGTAACGATCCGCCAGCCAGCCGGAGATCAGATCGGTGATCACGCTCGTCAGCCCCAGCACCACGGTCGCCGCGAATGCCGTATCGACGGCCATGTGCAGCGACGTTTGCGCAAAGGTCGTCATATAATTCAGCGTGTAGGTGCCGATCGTCCCGCCGGCGAGCAGCAACAGGCCGGCGGCGGCGATCACCATAACCGATCGCCCGCCCGTCCCCGTCTCGGCCGACGGCGCATCGGCGCGGAGCGTTTCGGCGAGCGAGCGGCGGACGATCAGCACGAACGGCAGGATCAGCGTGCCGATCAGAAACGCGACCCGCCAGCCCCATGTCTCCAGCGCCGATGTGCTCAGCACCGATGAAAGGATCAGCCCGATCGTTCCCGAGGCCAGCACGGCCGCGTGCTGCGTCGCATATTGGAACGAAACGTAGAGCGCGCGCCGCCCCGACGGCGCGGCCTCGGCCAGGAAGGCGGTGCTCGGCCCCACCTCCCCGCCCAGCGCGAAGCCCTGAACCATGCGGAAGACGACGGCCAGCACGGGCGCGGCCATGCCGATCGCGGCATAGGAGGGGGTCAGCGCCAGCCCGACGATCGATGCGCCCATCAGCGCGAACGACAGGATCATCGCCGGCTTGCGCCCGCGCCGATCCGCGATCCGCCCGATCACGATCCCGCCCAGTGGCCGCGTGACGAAGCCGACGCCGAAGGTCGCCAGGCTGAGCAGCAGCTTGCTGTCGCTGCTGCCCGGAAACAGCGCCGCGCCGATCTGCGCCGCGAAGAAGGAATAGATCAGAAAATCGTAGAATTCGAGACCATTGCCGGCGACCACCGCGGCGATCTGCCGCTTGCTCAATCCCTTTGCCGGTGCTGACGCCATGAAGCCCCTTTCGCGCGTGCAAGCTGGCACGGCATCCCGCACGGCACAAGGGCGGGCGCCGGGGCGCGCATTTGCGTTGCAAAGGCGAACCGAATGGCCGAGCATGGGATCATAACGGGAGGGGAACAATGATGATCGATCCGAGTCTCGCGATCCTGAAGCCGGTCGCCGTGCTGCTCGCCTGGACGCTGGTGATGCTGGTGTGGATGCTCGCCACGCGTATTCCGGCGATGAAGGCGGCGGGCGTCGATCTGGGCAAGCTCACCGGCGGCAAGGGCAGCGACGCGGACGGCGTTCTGCCCACAAGCGCGCAGTGGAAGGCGCATAATTACAATCACCTGATGGAGCAGCCGACGCTGTTCTACGCGATCGCGATCACGCTGGCGCTGATCGGCCAGGGCGGCGGGCTCAATGCCGATATCGCCTGGGCCTATGTCGTCTGCCGGGTGCTGCACAGCATCGTCCAGGCGACGTGGAACCGGGTCGCGGTACGCTTCCTCCTGTTCCTGCTGTCCAGCCTCGCGCTCGCGGCGCTGACGGTCCACGCGCTGATCGCGCTGTTCGCCGCACATTGAGTGTTGAACGCTAACAGTTGGGCCGTCTAGGGTCGCGCTGCCACAGCAAGGAGCGCGCCCCCATGCCCATCGATCGCCGCACCCTGATTGGCGCCGGTATCGGGCTGACGCTCGCCGGCGCAGCGCGTGCGCAGGATTGGCCGCCGGCAAGCCCCGCCGCCACCGCGCCGGACAGGCCCAATTGGCCGCCCGAGCATTTTCCGCTGTGGCCCGGCCGTCCGCCCGGCGCCCCGGCCGATCTGCCGCAGCATCACAATACGATGAACGGCCCCGCCGGCGATCGGCAGCTGTGGCTTTATGGCGTGCGCGAGCCGATCGTCGCGGTCTATCGCCCGAAAAAGCCCGATGGCCGCTCGCTGCTGATCATTCCCGGCGGCGGCTACGGCTTCCTGTCGATTCAGAACGAAGGCATGGAAGTCGCCCAGACCTACACGCCGGAGGGGATCACGGCCTTCGTGCTCGCCTATCGCCTGCCCGGCGAAGGCTGGGCGCAGCAGTGGGACGTGCCGTTGCAGGATGCGCAGCGCGCGATGCGGCTGATCCGCGCCAACGCGGCCAAATACGGAATCGACCCCGCCAAGCTAGGCATCATCGGCTTTTCCGCCGGCGGCCACCTCGCGGCCTCACTGGCGACGAGCTCGGGCGACAAGGTCTATGAGCCGGTGGACGCGGCGGACCGGCAATCCGCCAGGCCGCGCTTTGCCGGGCTGCTCTATCCGGTGATCAACAGCCAGCTCGGCATTAACGGTAGCACGTTCAAGAACCTGCTCGGGCCGAATACCGATCCCGCCGTCCTCGCGCGCTATGAAACCGACAAGCGAGTCACCGCGCAAACCCCGCCGCTGTTCATCGCCCAGGCGCTCGACGACGGCACCGTCGATCCGCGCAACAGCCTGGCGATGCTCGACGCGGCCCGCGCCGCGAACGTCCCGGTCGAGATTCATGTTTTCGAAAAGGGCAATCACGGCTTCGGCCCCAGGCGAATGGCCCCCGACGCAAAAACCGCCGCGCTATGGCCGCAGCTGTTCTCGGCCTGGATGCGGATGCAGCTGGGGTGATCGGGAGGCGTCGGCGACAGACCTTGAGGCGGCTGATATGGCCAATCGCGGGCTGATCGCCGCGCTATTCCCCAATCGCGGCTTGCGAAGGCGAACGGCACGCGACGATCTTCGACGCGCGCCGGTTCCCGATCGATCAGCGCTTGACCAGTTCGACCCGACGGTTCGCCGCCTTGCCTTCTTCACTGTCATTCGAAGAGACGGGATTGGTCGCGCCATAGCCCTTCGCTTCCAGTCGATTGGCGCCGATGCCGGCCGCGATCAGCGCCGATGCCACCGCCTTTGCCCGGCCATCGGACAGCGCCTGATTATGCGCCGGCGATCCCGTGTCGTCGGTGTAGCCATTGACCGCGATCTTGAGCGCTGGATCGCCTTTCAACAACGCGGTCACCGCATCGATCTGCGGCCGGGAGTCGGGCAGAATCTGCGTGCCATCGGTCGCGAAATTGACGTGGATAACGGCCTTGCCGTTCGCTTTGATATCGTGCGCCAACGCGCTAGCCGGCAATAACCGGGCCGTTTGCACGAACGGCTTGGTTTCCAGGATGGTCCAGGCTCCGCTCGAATCGTCGGTCGTGAAATGCACCCAGATCTGCCGATCGGGCCGGCGGATCACCCAGGTTTCAACCGGATTGTTGTAGATATCGCCGAGGCCATCGACCATGCCGACGGCTACGTCCTGCGGAAGGGCGTGCGAGAGATCGCTCGGCACCTTGCCATCGGTCACCAGGACAGCGCCGGCCTGCGCCAATTCCGCCGCGATATTCTTCTTCAGCTCATAGCCGGAGAATGTCTTGCCATCTCCCGGTCCGATGCTCGACATGAATATCTTGCCTTCGACATCATGGAACGCCTTGCCCGTCCAAAACGGGAAATGCCCGAAATCACGCGTCTCGGGCTTGTTGAGCGGCTGGTATCCGTCGGGCAGGGAAAAATAGGGGAAACTGCCAAGGGACGCGTTTGAAACGGGCACGCGATCGATCGAGAAATCTGACGAAGCGGCCTGCGCCACCGGAGCAACGTCGTTGCCCGGAGCAGCCTGATTAACCGCCTGCTGGGCGGCCCCGCCGTTCTGCGCGGCACCGTCATGCTGGCCGCACGCCGCCAGCATCAAGGCCAGCGTTGCCCACCCCACCGTTCTCAGACTAGCCATTCACGCCCCGCCTTATGATGTTGATAGCACGCGATGAACCATAGCGGCTGAGGCGGGACAGGCAACTCACGGCGCTGATCGCGTTATCCTTCGGCGGGTAGCACGACCAAGCGGGATTACCCGAACACCCTCGCCACCGCGCGGTCCAGCATCATCAGCTGCCATAGCGTGCGCCCATGCTCGGCGCGGCCGAAGCGGTGGTCGTCGGCCAGTGCGGCGATCGTCGCCATGTCGAACCAGCCGGTCGCCTCCAGCGTGCGCGACCTTGAAAGGGCGGCGGCCTGTTCCGCCAGTGGCCAGCGAAACCATGCGCTGATCGGCGTGACGAAGCCCATCTTGGGCCGATACAGCACCTCGCGCGGCAGATAGGGCTCCAGCGCCTTCTTCATCAGCCATTTGCCCTGCCCGCCGCGCAACCGCATCGATGCGGGCAAGGTCGCGGCGAATTCGACGAGGCGATAATCGAGCAGCGGCTCGCGCGCTTCCAGGCTGACGGCCATGCTGGTGCGATCGGTCTTCGTCAGGATATCGCCCGGCAGCCAATGCTTCAGATCGGCATATTGGGCGCGGTCGAGCGCGTCCCGCGCGGGCGCGGCGCGCATCGTATCGACATAGCGCTGCTCGGCGCGGTGGCCGCCCAGCATCGCCCTTGCCTGATCGCTGAACAACCGCGCGCGCACGCCCGGCGTCGTCACGCCCACCGCCGTGGCATAGGCTTCGTCGCCGTCACCGGCGAGCGCCAGCAGCGTCGTCTTGGCGCGAAACGGGCGCGGCGCCCAATCGGCCTTGGGATACCAATCGCCGATCGCGCCGAACATCGATCGGCGCAGATCGGCGGGCAACAGCCCCCTCACCCGCTCTTCGGCCGCGTGGAATTTGTAGCGGCGATAGCCGGCAAGCGCCTCGTCCGCGCCATCGCCCGACAGCGCGACCGTCACCGTCTCGCGGGCAAGCTCGCACACCCGGTAGGTCGCGAGCGCGGAGGCATCGGCGAACGGCTCGTCGAACGCGTCGACAAGCCGGTCGATCAACATGAAGTCGTCCGCCGCGACGACGCGCGAGCGATGATCGGTGGCGAAGCGCTCAGCCACCGCCGCGGCATGGCTGCGCTCGTCATGGTCGGCCTCGTCGAAGCCGATCGTGCAGGTCTTCACCGCGCGCTTGGAGCTTTCCGCCATCAGCGCGACGACCGCCGAGCTGTCCACCCCGCCGGAGAGAAACGCGCCCAGCGGCACATCCGAAACGAGCCGCGAGCGAACCGCCGCGCGCATCCGATCGAGCAGTTCGGCCTCCAGCGCGCGCGCCGATCCCTTCGCGCGGTGGGAGAAATCCACGTTCCACCACCGCCTCGGTTGCGGCACCGGCTTGCCACGCTCGACGAGCAGGCTGTGACCCGCCGGCAACTTCTTCACGCCGGCGACAAGGCAGGCGTCATCGGGCACATAGCCGAACGCCATGAAATCCTCGACCGCGCGGATATCGGGCACGCGGCGAAGCAGCGGATGCGCGAGCAGGCCCTTCAATTCGGAGGCGAAGGCGAACGCTCCGTCTGACAGCTCGACATAATGAAGCGGCTTCACGCCCAGCCGGTCCCGCGCGAGGAACAGGCTCTGCCGCCGCGCATCGTGAAGCGCGAAGGCGAACATGCCGTTCAGCCGGTCGAGCATCGCCGGGCCCCACGCCTGCCAGCCGTGAAGCAGCACTTCGGTGTCGCTATCGGTGCGGAACACCGCGCCCTTGGCCTCCAGCTCGGCGCGAACCTCCTGCAAATTATAGATTTCGCCGTTGTAGGTTACGGCGATGCTCTCATCGGCGGAAAGCATCGGCTGCGCACCGCCGCCGAGATCGATGATCGACAGCCGGCGATGGCCGAAGCCGACGCCCGGTGCGGTCCAGATGCCGCTGCCGTCGGGGCCACGATGCGCCAGCACGTCGGTCATCGCGCGCAGGCGGGCGGGATCGACCGGTCTGGGCGTGGCCGGGTAGAACAGCCCGGCGATGCCGCACATCAGCTACCGACCGGTAGCGCCGCGCTGGTTCGCGGCCGGACGGCGGGCGGGGGTGCGATCAAGCCGGTGCTGGCATCGGCGAGGCGGTCGAGCGGGCCGAGCGCA
>JBQCEK010000454.1:0-3076 GCA_051960335.1 Sphingomonas sp. | reverse complement strand
CGCTCATGCTATATCTCCGAAAAGCGTTGAGTTCGTTTCTCCCGCCACGCCTCCAGGGATGACCATGACGAGAAGCGCGCGCCTATAGGCTAGGCACGCGCGCGAAGCAAGGCGCGGCTCAATAGAGCCCGGGGATCAGTCGATAGGGCACGGCGCGGCAATAGTCGCGATAGGCCTCGTCTTCGCTCAGCACGCCCTCCTCCAGCCGGATTCGCCACAGGAAGCCGCCCCAGGTGACGAGATAGAGCAGGAGATTGAACATCCCCGGATTGGCGAGCAGGAAGCCCGCGTGGGTCAACATATAGCCCAGATACATCGGGTGCCGGACGAAATAATATGGCCCCGATCGCGCGGCTCCTCGATTGGCCGGAACGACGCCGAAGCGCCGGTTGAGCGCGAGTTTTGCGGCGATGCTGATCAACAGCCCCGCGGCCATGATCACGCCGCACACCGCCTCGGATGCGATCGCGCCGCCCACCGGCAGAACGAACAGCGGAACGAAGGTGCCGATCATGCTGATCAGCCAGGCATCGGGGCGCGCGGACATCCGCCCGAAGCGACGGATCAGGATGAAGAACACCGGCAGGGATTCTGAAATCGCCAGCAACAGGTTGAGCGGTTGCAGCGAAAGGCTGGGGATCAGATTGGAAAGCAGCCAGCCGAGCGAAACGGCGAGAAAGGCGCGCTCCGCCAGGTCGGCCGGCGTCCCTGCTTCAATCGCGGCCTGGGCGCGATCATTGATCGACAGGAAAATCACGCGATTGTCGGCTGTTGCATCCGTTTTGGTGTAAATTTGATTGGTTAATGAAATGTTGGCACCAGACGCGTGTGTGACGACCAAAGGATGGGGCGCCCTATTCGATCCGAGCCGCCTTCAGGTGATAGGTCTTGGCGAGATCGTCCTGCACGCTGCCGGCGCCGGCCAGATGCCCCGCGCCCACGGCGACGAACACCGTGCCGGGTTGCTTCATCCGCGCGGCGATCCATGAGGCGAAATGCGCATTCCGATCGAGCAGCAGCGTCTGCTTCAGCTCGGTTTGGCCGGAAAGATCGTCATTCATGATCTTCGCCAGGGCTTCGGGCCGGCCCTTCGACCAATCGGCGACCATTTCGTCCATGTCCTTGCCGAGCGTCGGCAGGTCCTTAATCGCCGAATCGAGAAAATCGATCTGCGCTTCCTGCGACAGGCCGTCGAGATAGCCGAATTGCTGTTCGGGGGTTTCGATCCCCAGCACCTGCTTGTTCGCCGCCTTCGCCGCTGCCGTCAGCACGGTTTCCGGCCCGTTCTCCGGCGAATAGCCGAGCTTGCCGAGCGGCGCGACGGAGAATTCGGTCGCCGCCAGCCACGGCTTCAATTGCTCCATCACGGCCAGCGGCGCGCCGATTTCCGCGACTGCCTTCAAATAGGCGTCGCGATCGGCGGCGGGCAGCTTTTGAGAAAGCGGCGTGCCGCCGGGATCCATGCCCATCTTCATCACCGTCGCCTGCATCGCTGCGGGATCGGGCATCACCAGTTCGAGCACCAGCGAATCGGATGTGTCGAACGCCTTCTTCACCGCGTCGTCGAACCACGAAAGGCCGGGCTTCAGGACGTGGACCGTGCCGAACAGATAAACGGTCGTATCATGATCCTTGACCACCCACAGCGCTGGATCGGCATCGACAGTGACGGGCGCGGTGGGCGCGGCGGGCGTGTTCTGCGCCGACGCCGATGTCGTAGCGAGCAGGGCGGCGCTGATTAGCAGCGAGGCAAATCGTTTGATCATCAAGCAAGTCCCTGGGCGCGAGGCATGGCGGCGGTCAGCGGTATTTCCGCCGCAGGAAGGTCGCAAGGTAAATCGCCAGCACTGCGGCAAACAGGGCCGGTTCATTGACCGGCGGCAGCACCCGGCCGATCGTCAGCAGTGCCCATACCGGATAGCCGATCATAAATGAGATGAAGCCGGCTTGCGCGGCGAGGCGTCGCGCGCGGACATCGTGCTCGTCGTTGGAACGACAGGCGAAGCGATAACTGATCGCCGCGCCGACCAGCACGCCGATCGCGCCGCCGATCGCCATTTCCGGCGGAATGTGCGCCACGTCGCGCGGCAGATTGCCGCTCGACCACATCAGCAGCAGATCGCCGAAGATCAGCACCAGCGCGCCGATCACGAACAGCCGCCGCCGCCGTTGCCGCGCCCTCAGTCGCGCAACGCCGGAGACGCTCTCATCCATTACCATGCCCGTCATCGAAAATCTCCTCGATATGCTGGTCGAACAGCCGCGCGATGCGAAAGGCGAGCGGCAGCGACGGATCGTATTTCCCCGTCTCGATCGCGTTGACCGCCTGGCGCGACACATCCAGCCGCCCGGCAAGCTCCGCCTGGCTCCAGTCACGCTCGGCGCGCAGCACCTTGAGGCGGTTTTTCATCTCGGTCTCCATCGCTGATCCCATGTCAGGGTTGCGCGACTCGATGTCATGTTATCATGACTAAATGACAGCGAAGCATGACCATGTCAACAACACCTGATAAAAAGTCTTGCGACGCTGACCTTGCCCGCTCCGCTTGATTCCCCGCGCCCCTTCCGGCAAGGCGCTGGCGAGATTACCGCACTGCAACAGGCACCCCCTTTGACCGAGCCGCTCAGCTTCCAGCGCATGATCCTGACGCTCCACGATTACTGGAGCGATCGCGGCTGCCTGATCCTGCAGCCCTACGACATGGAAATGGGCGCGGGCACCTTCCACACCGCGACGACGCTACGCGCGCTCGGCCCCAACCCGTGGAACGCCGCGTTCGTCCAGCCCTGCCGCCGTCCGACCGACGGTCGCTATGGCGAGAACCCCAACCGGCTGCAGCATTATTACCAATATCAAGTGATCCTGAAGCCGAGCCCGGCCGATCTGCAGGACCTCTATCTCGGCAGCCTCGCCGCGATCGGCATCGACTTCACGGCCCACGACATCCGTTTCGTCGAGGACGATTGGGAAAGCCCGACGCTCGGCGCCTGGGGGCTCGGCTGGGAAGTGTGGTGCGACGGCATGGAGGTGA
This sequence comes from Sphingomonas sp., assembly GCA_051960335.1. GTDB lineage: Bacteria > Pseudomonadota > Alphaproteobacteria > Sphingomonadales > Sphingomonadaceae > Sphingomonas. The sequence continues at coordinate 44 of JBQCEK010000454.1, read as the reverse complement.
CGCAGTTCACCTATTTCCAGCAGATGGGCGGCTTCGACTGCAAG
>JBQCEK010000453.1:0-5708 GCA_051960335.1 Sphingomonas sp. | reverse complement strand
GCTCGTCGTCGGGATGCACTGCGACCGCCATGTCGGCGAGCATCGTTTCGGGGCGCGTCGTCGCGACGTGAATGACGCCGCTGCCGTCCGCCAGCGGATATTTGAGGTGCCAGAACTTGCCCTGGATCTCGCGGGTCTCGACCTCGAGATCGCTGATCGCGGTGCCGAGGCCCGGGTCCCAGTTGACCAGGCGCTTGTCGCGATAAAGCAGCCCCTCGTTGTAGAGATCGACAAACACCTTGAGGACGGCCTTCGAAAAGCCCTCGTCCATCGTGAAGCGCTCATTGGCCCAGTCCATCGAGCAGCCGAGGCGGCGGAGCTGCTGGGTGATCTGCCCGCCGCTTTCGGCCTTCCACGCCCACACCTTCTCGACGAATTGCTCGCGGTTGTAATTGGTGCGCTTGTCGCCGGCCGCCGCCATCTGGCGCTCGACCACCATCTGCGTGGCGATGCCGGCGTGATCGGTGCCGACCACCCAAAGCGCGTCCTTGCCCTGCAACCGAGCGTGGCGGACGAGGATGTCCTGCAGCGTGTTGTCCAGCGCGTGGCCGATGTGCAGGCTGCCCGTCACGTTGGGCGGCGGATTGACGATCGTCCACGGCTCTGCGTTCGGGCGATCGGGGTGGAACTGGCCGGTTTCCTCCCAATGGGCGTACCAGCGGTTCTCGATCGCGGCGGGGTCGAAAGTCTTGGGAAGTTCGCTCATGCCGCCGCCTTAGCGGCGCTGCGGCCAAAGGAAAAGCGGCCCCGAAAGGCCGCTTCCCCTGGCGTGCCGCTCGCGATCAGATGGTGTTCGGATCGATCGGCTTCGGGGCAGGCCGCGTTTCGCTCGCGATCACGGGCTTCGCCGGCGCGGCGGGCGACGCCACCGCCGGGATCGCCTTGGCGCCATCGCACTTGCCCGCGCTGGTTCGGATCACCTGGGGCTGCTGGCCCGATCCGTCCGAGGTCATCCGAACCGTCTGCGTGCAACCGCCGCTGCTCGTCGTCGACACGTAGGAATAGCTCATCGTACCGCCGGGAACGCTAGTCTGCGCGGCATGCTGCAACTGCCCTTGCGTTGGAGCCGGCATTCGCGCCATCATCGAGGCCTGGCGCAGCATCGCGTCACGCTGAGCATCCATCGCCGCGAACATCCGGTCGAACGCGGCGAACGACGGATCGATCATCGCGATCGGCATCGGCTGCATCACCGCAACCGGCACGATCCGCACCTGCGGCGGCTGCTCTCCAACATATCGGACCTTGGCGATCGAGCCATCGGGAAGCGCGACGTTCATCGTGTGGATGGCCCGCTCTGCGGCGACGGCGCTTCCAGCGAGCACCACGGTGGCCAGTCCGGCTACGATCGCCTTCGACATCATGCGCATGGATATTCCTCTGCCTTTGATGAATCAGGGAAGCCGGACGCTATGGATTGCCACCTGAACCAGCGATTAAAATTACCCGGTGTGCGGCCTCTGGCCGCTCAGGGATGAGGCACTGAGGCTCGCGCGGCCACGCGCATGTGATCGAAATCGAGCGTCAACTCGGCAAGCTGGCTGATCGCATCGTCGCCGATTCGGGCGGCGCCCTCATGGTCCTGTTCGGCGATCGATACATCGTGCAGCGTCACCGGCGCCCCGGCGATCTTCAACGTCAGGCGCGACAGCACCTTCTGGCGCGACTGGACGACACCACCCGCGCCGCCCAGCCGGCGGTCATGCTTTCTCGCTGATCGTTCCTGCACACGGCTCAGCAACGCATGGCCCGGTGCGCGCAGATAACTGGCGTTGGCGCCGCTATCGAGATGCGCCCCGCGCGTCGCACGTCCGGTGGAGATCGGCACGCCCACGCCTTCCTCATGCCAATAGAAGCGCGGGCTGTCCGCTGGCGGCATCGGCGCCGCGTCACCGAGCGCAAGTGTGTTCGCGTGATCGAGCCAGGCGACGCGGTGAAAGGCGAGCAACGCCGGCAAGCCCAGGATGGCGGGAATCGTCGGCAAGCCGGCGATTGTGAGTTGCTCGTCGGGCAGCACCAGCACAGGCAGATTCTCGACCGATGCTTTCCCGATATGCAGCAGATCGACGACGCCCATCCGGCCGTCCACCGATGATGTCGTGGTGCCGACGCGAACCCCGCCCGACAGCATCCGGACGCCGAAGCGGCTGGCCACCGAAAGCGAAACGACTGAGACTTCGTCACCAGAATCGATGAACCACGGCACGACGAAGCCATTGACGGCGATGCTGGCGCTGCGGCTGCCGAGCTTGTTGGCGATCAGCGGCACCGTCGTCGCGCCGATCGCGCGCACCGGCGGCAAGCCCTGCAACGCCCTCGCCATCGCGATATCGTCGTCGGCCTCACCCTTCGGCGCGACGGTCGCCTCGGCCAGGCAAGCGCGCAGATCGGCTTCATACCAGCCGCGGACGCCGTAATCACTGCACAGCCGGTGCCACAGCGCCGCACGCTCGCTCGCCTGCGCCTTGGGATTGGCCTGAAGCCAGCTTTCGATCGCTGCGGCCGCGCCCGGCGCGCCGAATTGCGATTGGCGCAGCATCGTGGCCACCACGCCGCGTGGCGGCGCTGCATAAGGATCGGGCAGTGGCGGAAGCGAAGCGCCGTTCGTCGCGCCCAGCAATAACGGCGCGATCAATCCCGCCGTCGCGGCCGGGCGCCATCGCCGCGGCCGCATCGCGATCAGCCGGCCTGGCCGGTGATCCGGGCGATCTCGCGCGCCACCATCTGTTCGATGAGCTCGGGCAAATTGGCATCAAGCCATTCGCGCAGCATCGGCCGAAGCATCTCGCGAACCAGGCCTTCCAGCGTATCGCTGCCGGCCTCATCCGGCTTCACGATCATCCGCGACAGCGATTCCAGCGCACCGCGGCTCGCCTCGGCGGTCTTGCTCGAAAGGATCGGATCGGCCGACCGGCGCGCGGTCGAAGCGGCTGCTTTGGGGCTTGGCACGGGGTCGCTCAACTCCAGGATTTCGTCGTCATCCATCCCGGTGTCAGCGATCGATACCGGAACAGCCTCGATTCCCGTGCGGATCGGCTTGCGCGCACGCGCCGGTGCCGAAGGTCCATCGCCTTCTTCGGCGATGATCCGTTTGATCGACGAGAGGATATCCTCCATCGACGGTTCGGTGCTCACGTCCCCCATTGGCAACCTCGTCCGCATTACGGTTAACTCAACTGCCGGTAACTGCGGGATTTGGCGGTCCGCTGTCAATGGCCGAATCGAGCGACGGCACCGCGGAAGGATGCACATCCGCACCCTGAGTCGGCGTGTTCGCGGTCGTCGTGGCGACCGGCTTGGGGGTTGGATCCTCGCCCCAATCCCACATCTTGTGATGCACACGATTGAAGTTCGCCAAGGGGTTGTAAAGCCCGCCACCAGCGAGCCCCAGATCCTTGGCTTCCGCATGGCCCATCGCGGCCAGCAACGCGAAGCCGGCGACATAGGCGTCGCGTTGGGCCGAAACGAGCGTCACCTGCGAATTGAGCAATTCCTGCTCGGCATTGAGAATATCGAGGATGGTGCGATTGCCAACGCTGTTCTCCGCGCGCACGCCAGTCAGCGACAGGCGATTGGCGTCCACCGCGACGTTGGACGATTTGATGACCTGCTCGGCAGCCTGCCACGCCGCATAATCGGAACGCGCGTCGTCGATCACCTGGCGCTCGGCGGCAGTGGTCTGCTCGATCGCCTGGCTTTGATAGGCTTGCGCTTGCCGTACCTCGGCCGCCGGCCGGCCGCCTTGGTAAATCGGGATGGTCAGCTGAACGCCAGCCTGCGCGGTTTTACCCGAATTGGGAGCAAGCGCGGATTCACCCGCAGAGTTTAGCGTTCCCAGATAGTTGAAATACTGCCCGCCGGCGAACAGGCTCACTTTCGGCAGGCGATCGGCGCGCGCGGCCTTCACGTCATAGCCGTAAGCCTCGCTGTTCTTCTTCGCGGCAAGCAGCGTGGCATTGTCAGTCAGCGCGATCTGCACCGCCTCTTCGGGGCTTTGCGGCAACAGCGGCAGCGCCGGTGGCGGCTCCAGCTCGCCCGGCGGCGTGCCCACCAGACGGACGTAGTTCTCGCGGCTCGAAATCAGATTGGATTGCGCGCTTTCCAGGTCGCTACGCGCCTGGGCAAGGCGCGCCTGCGATTGCGCAACGTCGGTCTTGGTCAGATCGCCCACCTGGAAGCGATCGTTGGTCGCCTTCAGATTGACCTCGAGCACATGGACGTTCTGGGCGTTCAGCCCGACGATCGCCTCGTCACGGATCACATCCATGTACGCGCCGACCACCTGGGTAAAGAGATCGGCCTCCGTCTCGCGCAAGTTCGCCCGCCCCGCCTCGACGCGCGTCTTGGCCGCTTTCACCGAATTGCGCACCCCGCCGCCCGAATAGATCGGCAGCGAAACTTGCGGCGTCACGGTGATCGATTGCGACGGCTCCAGGTAGGAGTTCGCACCGCGAACGGCAAAGTTGGTGTAGTCTGCTTCCACGTTGGCGCTCGGCAAACCGTTGGCCCGTGCCAACGGCACGGTTTCGTCGGTCGCGCGCAGCCCGGCGCGGGCGCCGGTGATCGTCGGGTTGCTGGTATAGGCCTGCTGCAACGCCTGCTGCAGCGTATCCGCGAACGCGGGCGACGCGAGAACCGTCGCCAACGCGGCGCCGCCAAATACGAGGGATCGGATCATAGGCGGCGCTCGTGTCTTTCGTTTAGAAGGTAAAGGCCTTGGGCCGGGCGAAACCGGGCAGGACGACGCAATCGATGTCCGCGAAGGGCGACAGGCCAAATCCGCCCTCGCTCCGCACGCCGGATGCGAGACGCGTGACGCCGCGATCATCCAGTCCCGCGACGATACGGCCGCCGGGACGAAGCTGATCGACCAGCGCCTGCGGTATGTGCTGAACCGCACCGTCGATCACCAGCACGTCATAAGGCGCGTGGGCCGGCGCCCCAACAGAAAGGTCGCCCTCGATCAGCTGGACATTGGCATAGGAGGCAAGCGCGGTTCGGGCGATCGCCGCCAATGCGCCATCACTTTCGACCGCAACCACATCCTTGGCGAGCAGCGCCAGCACCGCTGCGGTGTAACCGCCCGCCGCGCCGATCAACAGGACATGGTCGGTGGGGCGGAGCTGCGCCTGGGTCAGCAGTTTGCCGGTTGCGATCGGCACGTTGGCGGCGCGGCCATGCGCGATCGGAACTGCCGTGTCGCGATAGGCGAGCGATCGCTGGCTCTCGGGCAGGAATTCCTCCCGCGGCACGCGCGCCATCGCCGCCACGACACGCTTGTCGCTGACCGCATTGGTGCGGAGCTGGCTTGCCACCATCGCTTCGCGCATCCGCGAGAAATTGGCCGTATCGATCGTCGCTTGCGTCATCTTGCCTGCCTTTGTCGCACAGCTGTTTTAGCTATGCAATACACTTGTTGTCTCGATCGGCTTCTATCGTGCCGGTCCTGCGTCGCCAAGCATGCCGACCGCAAAATTCGATCCAGGACGGTTGACAGTCGGCCTCCCCCCGCGCATCTGCGCCGCTCCGGCCCGATGGCGGAGTGGTTACGCAGAGGACTGCAAATCCTTGCACGCCGGTTCGATTCCGGCTCGGGCCTCCACCTTTTCCAGACTTGGACAGCGCTTAGCTGATCATCCCGCCGTCTTCGGCGCCGCGGGCGAGCTGCCGGCCGATCGCATCGAACAGCGAATCCATCGCCACCGGCT